>CAYNLL010000577.1:0-2259 GCA_964398015.1 uncultured Opitutaceae bacterium
ACGAGCTGGGGGAAGACCTGCTCGACGTAGAGTTTCTTTAGTGTGGGTGCGGTGCTCATTTTATTCCGCCTTCTTGCGCTTGCTCACGTCGTAGACCGATTTGAGCATCAGGTTGGAAATGTGGACGGAACCCTCGCGCTCCGAGATGGAGCCCTGGGGGTGCTCCTGGGACTTCTTCAGGTGGCGCTTGACGAGCGCGACGCCTTCGATGCGGGCGCGGCTCTTCGCCGGGAGAATCTCGAGGATCTTCCCCTGCTTGCCCTTGTGGGAGCCCGAGATGACGACGACCGGGTCGCCGCGTTTGACGTGGAATCGTTGCATGGTCAGAGAACCTCCGGGGCGAGCGAGATGATCTTCATGAAGTTCTTCGCCCGGAGCTCGCGCGCGACGGGGCCGAAGATGCGGGTGCCCTTCGGGTTGCCGTCCGGCCCGAGGATCACGATCGCGTTGCTGTCGAAGCGCAGGTAGCTCCCGTCCGAGCGGCGGACGGCGGTCTTGGTGCGGACGACGACCGCCTTGGCGACCTCGCCCTTCTTGACCGTGGCATCGGTGGTGCTCTCCTTGATGTGGACGGTGACGATGTCGCCGACCGAAGCGGTGTCGGTGTTCTGCCCTTTCTTGCTGATCATGGCAGCCCTGCGGGCGCCGGTGTTGTCGGCGACCTCTAGAATGGAGCGCAGTTGGATCATGGCGGGTCTGCTTTAAATGGTTCTTGTGCTGTCTGTGGCTTGAATCAGGAGCTGGCGGCGGGCGTTTCTGCACCGGCGCGGGTGGTCTTCGTCGGGACCGTGGCGGCGACATCCGCCTCCGTTATCGCCTCTGCCGTCGTGCCGACGGCGCTGTGGACGATCGACAGGACGCGCCAGCGCTTAAGGCGGCTCAGGGGGCGGGTCTCCATGATCTCAACCTTGTCGCCGACCTTCGTCTCGTTCTTCTCGTCGTGGACGTGGACGACGGTCTTGCGGTTGATGATCTTGTGGTAAAGCGGGTGCGGCGTCTTGTAGGGAATCGTGACCTTGACGGACTTGTTGCCCGAGCGGCTGGTGACAAAGCCGATGATGGCCTTGCGCTTGTTGCGGGATTCGGAAGTGGCGGTGGACATGGCGGAGAGTGCTTGGGCTTGGGCCGTGGGTGAATCAGGCGGCGGCCGGAGCCGCGGCCGTCTTGTTCTTCTGGCGCAGGATGGTCTCGAGGCGCGCGATGTCCTTGCGCAGCGTGCGCAGGTCGTGGGTCTTCTCGACCTGGCCGGTCTGCTTGCGCATGCGCTTGTCGAGGAGGTCGGCGCGCGTCTCGCGGAGCTTGGTGGTGATTTCGACCTGCGTGAGGTCCCTGATTTCCTTGGCTTTCATGGTGGGGCGGCTTGTGGGTTGCGCGTCAGACGGCTGCGCCCTCGCGCACGATGAAACGGCAGTGGAAGGGAAGCTTCGCGTCGGCGAGGCGGAACGCCTCCTTGGCGACCGTCATCGGGATGCCCGCGAGCTCGAAGAGGACGGCGCCGGGCTTGATGACCGCGACGTAGAACTCGACCGGGCCCTTGCCCTGGCCCATGCGGACCTCGGCGGGCTTCTTGGTGACGGGCTTGTGCGGGAAGACGCGTATCCAGAGCTTGCCCTTGCGCTTCAGGTGGCGGGAGATCGTGACGCGCGCCGCCTCGATCTGCTGGCCGGTCATCGGGCCGCGCGTGAGGGACTGCAGCCCGAATTCGCCGAAGGCGAGCGTGTTGCCGCGCTTGGCGTTGCCGGCGCGCGAGCCCTTCTGGGACTTGCGGTACTTGGTGCGTGCGGGAGCGAGAGCCATGGGACGTTTCTCCTAGTTCAGGGGGTTGTGGCGGACGCGGCCCTCAGGCGGCGTCGGCCTCCTTTTTGCAGATCCAGCATTTGACGCCGATCTTGCCGTAGACGGTGAGGGCCTCGGAGAAGCCGTAGTCGATGTTCTCGCGCAGCGTCTGGAGCGGCACGCGGCCCTTGCGCTGCCACTCGCGGCGGGCGATGTCGGCGCCGCCGAGGCGGCCCGAGCACTGGATCTTGATGCCCTCGGCGCCGAGCGCCATGGCCATCTCGACGGCCTTCTTCATGGCGCGGCGGAAGGTGATGCGGCGCTCAAGCTGCAGCGCGACGTTCTCGGCCACGAGCTGCGCCTCGATCTCCGGCTTCTTCACCTCCTGGATGTCCAGGAGGATCTCCTTGCCCGTGAGCTTCACGAGGTGGGCCTTGATGTTCTCGACCTCCTGGCCCTTGCGCCCGATGACGATGCCGGGGC
>CAYNLL010000578.1:0-2258 GCA_964398015.1 uncultured Opitutaceae bacterium
CGGGCCTCCAGCGATGCCTGCATCCAGGGGGCGGGGACCAAAAGTTTTATGGCCGCACAGCCGATTCAAGCCAGAGCGCCTGTGAAGCGGAGGTGGGGAGCCACTGGGTGAGGGGGTCGGGGTGGTCGGTGCTTTCGAAAGTCGAACCAAACAGTAAACCTGCTGACAAGCTGGTCTTATGTTAGGGTGGGGGGCCTCATCGGCTATCCTCCACCAATATTGGAAAATGGGGACACCGGATTGCAGCCATTCGCGAAAACAAACAGCGATTGGCGTAAGTTAATTTCATTCGCAATTCTACACTTCTCGACCCGCGAAAGAGTGCCTTTGCTCCTGGCGTTCGGCTTGCCGATGGAACGCGGGGAGGGGCGCATTCCATTATGGACTGCGCCAATTTCATCTGCTGCACGCCCGGCAAAACGCGCTCCCGCGCCGTAGTTTTCTGCCGGTGCCTTGAGCGTCGCCGCAGTTGGCGACTTATCGCCTGAGCCTGGGGCCCTACCGCCCCGAAATCGCGCCAAGGCGCATGTTCTGCACGGGTCGGCTGCGGCGTTTCACGCCCGCCCGCCCGCGGCTATGGGCAGATAGACGCGCACGCGGGAACCGGATCCCGGTAGGGTGTCGATCAGAAGGCCTCCGCCGTAACGGGTGACGATGCCGTGCACCACCGAGAGGCCGAGGCCGCGGCCTTCGCGAAACGGCCGGCTCGTGAAAAACGGCTCGATGACATGGGGCAGGTCGCTTTTCGCAATACCGGAACCCGAGTCCGATACTTCGAGCACCGAATACGGCCCGGGTGTCGGGCACGCCGTGGATCCCCGCGGAACCACCTGGTCGTGGATCCGAATCGTGATCTTTCCGGCATGGTAGGTCGCCTCGGCCGCGTTCGCGACGAGCTCGGTCACGATCGCCTCGACGTCCGACGGAGCGACGAGAGCGCCTCCCTGGGCGTCGGACGAGTCCCAGATGATGTCCCGCTTATCGCCCACGATCCGCATCACGGACTCCCGCTTCGAGCGCACGGCATCCGCAAGCCGAAGCCGCTCCTCGCCGGGGAGCCGGCTGCTGCCGCTGGCGAGCATCAGCCGGCCCGCGAGGCGCGACGCCTTGAGCGCCGCCGTGCTGATGTCGTCGATCTTCTGGCGGCCCGGTGTCTTCGGGTCGGTGGCGGCCCGCAGCAGCTGCGCGTTTCCGACCACGACCGCCATGAGGGTGTTGATGACATGGGAGATCCCGCCCGAAAGCTGCTTCATGAGCGCCATTTTCTCGTCCTGCGAACGCCGTTCGACGTCGAACTTCTCGTGGGCAAGGCGCAGGCTTTCGAGCGTCGACACGACGACGCGAACGAGCAGCAGGATTGTCATCAAGACGAACCCCGCCGAGAGCAGGGTCACCGATGTGCGCAGATTCTGCAGCGAAGACAGGATCAGGAGGGCGCCGACGCTGATGACCGCGCAAAAGGGCAGCGGATTAATCATTCGCAGGAGGGTAGGCCGTGACGGGGCACCACTGGCCGCTTGCGGTCCGCAGAGAAACCAGAATGCCGCGGCAAGATAGAGGGAGACATCGACGAAGAAGGCGCTGTCAAGGAGGCGGACGTTAAAGAGTTGGCGCCCCGTCAGATACTGGAAAACGATGAGGTAGGCCGTATCCATGGCTACCGCCGCTGAAACCCAGGCCACCGCGCGGCGGTTTTCAGGCACGGATCCGCGAACGAGGATCAGGTTGAGGACAAACAGGTTTCCGGCCTCCATCACGTTGAAGAACATGAGTCGGTGGCGCGCCGCCGGTGGCGCATCCCGCAGTCCCGGGAGCATCCAGATGACAAAGAGGACGAGGGCCATGCCGATGAACGAGATCGCGATGTCGACCGCCACGCGCCACTTGTTTTGGTGCGTGATGGGCGCGAGCGGGATGCGGATGAGTGAGAGGAACCCCAGCACCCAGATGGCAAACTCCGACACCTCCCCTATGCTCCCGATGTTCGGGACGGGAACACCTAGTGCGTGGACCATCCTGACCAGGTTTCCAGCCGCGATCAGCAGGACCGAAGCAGCTTGGAGCACGAGCGCCTGTTTGAGCCGGTTCGACGTCCCGGGGTTGTTTGCCGCAAACAGGTAGACGAACCCCATCGCCGCGGTGACCACTACGGCCTCTAAGAGTCCCAGAGGTTTGCCCGATACCGGCCCAAACGAGCCGAGCAACGGCAGCGCAGCAAGGGCGCCCATGATGACCGTGCCGGTTACCAGCCACAGGCG
>CAYNLL010000579.1:0-2253 GCA_964398015.1 uncultured Opitutaceae bacterium
GATCGAGTCCCTGAAGAAGACCCGCCCGCGGCGGGGCGCCCTCCTGGAAACCCTCAAGCGCGAGATCGACGCGACGATCTCGGCGATCCTCACGCTCAACACCGTGGCCAACAGCCTGGGATCGATCGTCGTGGGCGCCCTGGCGTTCCACCTCTACGGCGCCTCCACCGTGCTCGCCATCTCAATCGGCTTCGGGGCCGTCCTCCTCGTCTTCTCCGAGGTGCTCCCGAAGAACATCGGCGTCTCCCACCGCCGGGCGCTGCAGCCCTTCGTGGTCTACCCCGTCGGCTGGCTGCGCCGGGTGCTGCTGCCGGTGACCTGGCTGTGCGCCCTCGTCGTGCGGCCGTTCGTCGGCCCCCCCGCCAAGCTCCACGGCTCCGAGGAGGAGATCATCCTCCTGGCCGAGCGCGGGGCCCAAGAGGGCACCCTGACGCTGAGCGAGTCGAACATCATCGCCAACGCCCTCTCCCTGGACAACGTGCGGGTGAGCGAGATCATGACCCCGCGCACCGTCGTCACCGCGCTCAACCGCTCCTCGTCGGTCGCCGAGGTCTTCAAGGAGCAGCGCACCCAGCATTTCGGCCGGATGCCGGTGATCGGCAAGAACCTGGATGACATCGTCGGGATCGTGCGCCACCGCGACCTGCTCAAGGCCAAGGCCCTGGACCAGGACGCCGGGCTCGTGGAGCACTTCATGCAGGAGGCCCAGTTCATCCCGGACACGGCGACCGTCAGCAACGCGCTCCAGCTCTGCCTCAAGACGCACAACAAGCTGCTCGTCGCCGTCGACGAGTTCGGCGCCACGGCCGGCGTGGTGACCATGGAGGACATCATCGAGCACCTGCTCGGGCGCGAGATCTTCGAGAAGGACGACGTCGCCGTGGACATGCGCGAGCTGGCGCGCGCCAAGCTCCAGAAGCAGGACCGGTCCCGGCGCGTATGACGCCGTCCCTCGCCTACTGGGTCGACAGCCTCGACCCCTTCCTCATCCGCTTCGGCGGCAGCTTCGGGATCCGCTACTACGGGCTCTCCTATGCCCTGGGCTTCGTCATCGCCGCGTGGCTGCTGGGCCGCTACGCCGCCGCCGGCAGGTCCCTCCTCTCCCGCGAGAGGATCGCCGACTTCATGGTCGCGGTCGTGATCGGCGTCGTCCTGGGCGGCCGTGTGGGCTCCTATCTTCTCTACGACAGCTGGAAAAACTTCGGAAACGACCCCTTCGGGATCCTGCGCGTCTGGGAGGGCGGCATGTCCTTCCACGGCGGGATGGTCGGGGTCATCCTCGCGCTCGCCTGGTTTGCCCGGGCCGAGACGATCCCCATGCTCCACCTCTGGGACATTGTCGCCACCACGGCGCCGGCCGGACTGTTCCTCGGCCGGCTCGCCAACTTCGTGAACGGCGAGCTCTGGGGAAAGCCCTCGGACGTCCCCTGGGCCGTCATCTTCCCCAGGAGCCCCGTGCCGCTCGTCCCGCGCCATCCCTCCCAGCTCTACGAGGCCGGGCTGGAGGGGGCGCTCCTCTTCCTTTACATGCAGTGGCGGTTCTGGCGGAGCGATGCTGCGCGGACGCGGCCCGGAGCGCTCGCCGGCGAGTTCCTGGTGTTCTACGGCTGCGCCCGCATCGCGAGCGAGGTGTTCCGCGAGCCCGACGCCTCCCTCATCTTCGGCTTGAGCCGCGGAACATTCTATTCATTGTTCATGATAGGGTTAGGAATTTTCCTGCGCGTGCGCAGGACCGCGCCCCTCCCGACCGCCGCAGGGACCTGAGCCCCGCTAGACGACCGTACCGGGGGGAATCATGGCGCCCTTGGGGACGACCAGAACCCCGTCCCTGATCACCACCGCGCCGTTCACATAGGTGCCGTCGGGCTTGCCTGCCGCCGTCAGCCTCGAGCCCTCTCCGATCCGGGTGTTCTTGTCGATGATCGCCTGGCGGATGTAGCAGTTCCTCGCAATGCCGATGTGCGGCTTTCCGCGGGCGACGTTGGAGGCGATCTGCTCGGGCGTCTCAAAGTAGTCGGCCCCCATCACGACCACGTCCTCGATGTCCGAGCCCTCGCCCACGAAGGAGCGGATCCCGAACACGCTGTGCTTGAGCCTCGAGTCGGTGATGATGCAGCCGTCGGCGATCACCACGTTGTCGACGGCGCACTTGTTCAGCTTGGACGCCGGCAGGTACTCGTTCTGCGAGTAGACCGGCGTCGTGGCGTCGAAGAAGTTGAAGGGGGGCAGCGGCTGCGCCAGCGCGAGGTTCGC
>CAYNLL010000580.1:0-2250 GCA_964398015.1 uncultured Opitutaceae bacterium
TCCTGAAGCTCCACAACGACCAACTGGTTGCCGTGAATCAATGCTTCGCTCCGGAAACGCTCGTGTACTCGGCCGATGGCCCGAAAGCTATTCGGGACATCAAGGCGGGCGAACTGGTATTGGGCAACAGCGGCACATATCGCGAGGTGACAGAGAAGTTCGCGTACGCCCAGCACGGACCGATGGTGGCGGTCAAGGTAAAGCATTCTGTCACGCCCATACGGGTTACGAGCGGGCACCCATTCTATGCAATTCAAGGGGTGCCTATGGAGCAGGATAATGCCCGCACTTTGCGGTGGTTGGCGGATGGGAAGATTGGCGCCAAATGGGTCGACGCAGGTGCGCTCAAGAAGGGCGACTACGTGGCGCAGACGATTCCGACGCAGGTGATTCCCGTTGAGGGCTTCTCCGAGGAGGACGCGCGCATGTATGGCATCCTGCTGGGAGATGGCCATATGTCAAAGGACGGCCACCAATGGGGTGTCTCCGGCCATCCGCAAAAGGATGAGCACATGCAGTTTGTGAGGCAGTACCTTTCGGCAAGAGGTATCCATTCCTGGGAAACGGGACGCGCCGAAACCTATCTGCAGATCAACTGGGCCAGCGGTCGAGGCGTCGTTCGCGACGGCTCAACGGGCCGCATCGCAGGGGCTGGGGAGGCGACTATGCCGTTTGGGCATGACGACCTCTATGACGCGCTGGGGAACAAGCGCATTTCGCGCAGGTTTTCCCATCTCCAACATGGGCACACACGCGCACTGATCCAGGGTCTCTTGGAGACGGATGGAGGGGTCTCCCGCGGCGCCGAAATCTACTTCACCAATACGTCGCAGCCGCTCGTGGAGGGCTTCCGCTACCAGCTCCTGCGCTTGGGAATCCCAACGGCAGGCCAGTTCCGCCAACGCAAGAATGCACACGTGGGCACCCGAGCGGATGGAAGCAAAGCCCAATTCACTGGCACTACCAATTGCTACGATGTCAGGTTCCCGGCGGTCATGGAAATCGCGGAGCTGGTCGGCTGTAAGCCGGTCACGAAGAGGAATTGGTTTCTGCTCGATGGATGCGTCTATTCCCGCGTTCGTGAGGTCGCCGCCATCGAACCGGAGCCGTTTGTTTTCGATCTCAAAGTTGAGGGGGATGAAACGTACATGACCAACGCCGCGCTGGTCCACAACGGCGGCAAGCGGAAAGGCTCAGGCTGTGCCTACCTCGAGAGCTGGCACAACGACATCTTCGAATTCCTCGAGCTGCGGAAGAACACGGGCGACGACCGGCGCCGCACCCACGACATGAACACGGCCAATTGGATCCCGGACCTGTTCATGAAGCGCATGGAGGCCCGAGGCACGTGGACCCTGTTCAGGGCGAACGAGGTGCCGGATCTGCACGACGCCTACGGCAAGAAATTCGAGGAGCTCTATCTCAACTACGAGAGGCTCTCGGACGAGGGCAAGGTCCACGGGCACAAGATCGAGGCCCTGGACCTCTGGAAGAAGATGCTCTCGATGATCTTCGAGACCGGGCACCCTTGGATCACGTTCAAGGACCCCTGCAACGTGCGTTCCCCGCAGGACCACGTCGGCGTCGTGCACTCGTCCAACCTCTGCACCGAGATCACCCTGAACACCTCCAAGGAGGAGACGGCCGTCTGCAACCTCGGCTCTGTGATCCTTGAGACCCACCTGATGCCGGACGGCTCGCTCGACCACCGCAAGCTGCGCGAGACGATCCGGATGGCCGTCCGGGCGCTCGACAACGTGATCGACATCAACTTCTACCCGACGGAGGCGGCGCAGCGCTCCAACATGCGCCACCGCCCGATCGGACTCGGGGTGATGGGCCTTGCGAACTCCCTCTACATGAAGGGAATCGCGTTCGCGTCGCCGGAGGCCGTCGAATTCAACGATGAGGCATTGGAGGCGATCGCCTATTACGCCTACGAGGCGAGCTCCGATCTCGCGGCCGAGCGCGGCGCCTACTCCTCCTACAAGGGCTCAAAGTGGGACAGGGGCATCCTCCCGCAGGATTCGCTCGAGCTCCTTGAGAAGGAGCGGGGCGTGCCGGTCGATGTCGCCCGGGGCGGAAAGATGGATTGGGCGCCTCTGCGGGCGAAGATCGCCGCCCAGGGAATGCGCAACAGCAATGTCCTCGCGATTGCTCCGACGGCGACGATCTCGAACATCATGAACATCTCGCCCTGCATCGAGCCGACCTACAAGAACCTCTTCGTCAAATCGAACCTCTCGGGCG
>CAYNLL010000581.1:0-1345 GCA_964398015.1 uncultured Opitutaceae bacterium
GGAGCTGGATCATGGATAACGTGGAGAATGGGAAGCGAAAGCCATTCGGGCGCGTCACCCTCGTCAGGCAGTAGGCTTCTCCCGAGGTTCGCGCTCTTGCGCGCTTAAAGGCCCACAAGACCTGGCTAACTGCCGGGCGCTGTTGATTTGCCCCACCGATGAAACCTCGGCTCCGAGAGATACAGTCAGCCCATCTTTTGTGGGTAACAGATCCGTGGAAACTCGTTCTGTACCTGCTGGATATCTCACGGGGTGCCTCTCCTTGGAAACGGCGCGCCTGGGTACGGTGCGGGCGTGCCCAACGCCTCCCATGTCCTTTCATTCGCGGTCCTCGCCGCGAGACTGGGCGCCGACACCCCGCTTCCCTCGGTCCGCCACGCCCAGCACCTGCTTGAGCCTCATCTGTGGACTCAAATCGTCCAAATCGACAACGTCTCGACCGCGAGCCCATATCCCCGGGTGGTCTACGCGCTCATCTTCCAGCTCGATTCCGCCCTGTGGTTCTATACGCCTGTGGACGGCACCCAGAGCCTCTCCCAATACCGGGGCCAGGTCGAAAAGGACAAGGCGAACCTCGGCCCCCTGCTTGTGGCCGTCGATCCCGGCTTCACCCACTATTCCCGGCTCCCCGAAGCGGATGAAGCCCTGGGCGACGGATTGCGGTTGCAGAACGGATGCTTCATTGAGTCGATAACGCTTCTCTTCCGCGAGCTGGAGAAAGGCACGCCCGTCGAGAACCCCATGCTCCTGTCCTATTACGTCTTAATCTCGGGTCGGATCCGCGGCCACACCGTCTTGCAGTTCACCTCCGGCGGAAAGGTGCGCGTGATCGACCCCGACCGACCGACGAGAGTCGTGACGTTCCGGTATGCCCATCCGACCGACCCCAAGGACGTGGCCGACCGGATCCGCGGGGACATCTACCGGGCCCGGCACTTTCCCCTCCGAGAATTCCTGCAGCAGGCGCCAAGCGCCCGCTTTGCCCAGACGTCGGACCGCAGGGACGCGCTCGTGGTCCAGCCCGCGGCCGGGAAGGCAGCACACTCCTGAACCCCTGGGCGTCCCCTTCCCCTCCGCGCCATGACTGAGGCCCCGCTGTACCGCCGGCTCGCCGACGAGATCCAAGCCCTGATCGATAAGGGCTCGATCCGCGCCGGCCACCGCCTGCCCTCGCTCCGGGTCACGGCCCGCCAGCGCCAGATCAGCATCGGCACGGCCCTGGAGGCCTATGTTCTCCTCGAAAACCGGGGGGCCATCGAGGCGCGGCCAAAGAGCGGCTACTACGTGAGGAATCCAAAACCTGCCAAGGTCAGATCTACGGCCGGATCGACCCCTGGACCAGCAG
>CAYNLL010000581.1:1355-1787 GCA_964398015.1 uncultured Opitutaceae bacterium
AGCAGTGCCGGTGGCCGAAAAGGACCTCACCCAACATGTGATCGATCTTGGCCTGGACCCGAGTTATTTCCCGCTGGGCAGCGCGTTTCCCGAGCGGGACCTGCTTCCGCTCAAGAAGTTGGCGAAGGTGAGCGCCGCCGTCGGGCGGTCCGACGCCGGCATCTTGGGCCGTTACCCGATGGGCGTCCCTTTTCCACCCTTTGTTCAGGAGCTTTCCCGGAAGTACCTCCGGACCGGCGCCGCCATTCCCCACGACGAATTCATCATCACCTCCTGCTGCTCCGAGGCCCTGGACCTGGCCTTGGCCGCCGTGACGAGTCGAGGCGACGTGGTCGCCGTGGAGTCCCCGGCCTACTTCGGGTTCCTGCGCCTGCTGGCCACGCGCGGGTTGAAAGCCATTGAGGTGCCCGTCGACAACAATCGCGGGCTGAG
>CAYNLL010000581.1:1797-2247 GCA_964398015.1 uncultured Opitutaceae bacterium
CCAACGACGTGAAAGCGCTGGTGGTGACGCCCAACTTCCATAATCCGACGGGCTCCTGCATGCCCAATTCCAGGAAGGAGCAGCTCTACGCGATCCTCTGCGACTATGACATCCCCGCGATCGAGGACGACATCTACGCGGACCTCCACTTCGGCAGCGTCCGGCCGAAGACGCTCAAGGCTTGGGACCGGGAGGGCCGAGTGCTCCTGTGCTCGTCGCTGAGCAAGACCCTGGCTCCGGGCCTTGCCCTCGGCTGGATCGCCGCGGGACGGTACACGGCCAAGGTTGATGAGCTGAAGTGGTCGAATTCGCCTCTCTTCACCCAGAAGATCGCAACCCAGTTCCTTCAGGAGGGCTTTGACCGAGAACTCCGCGGGCTGCGGGCAAACTTCAAAGAACAAACGGCGGCCGTCCGGGCGGCCGTGCTCACCTACTTTCCGCCGGGCACGC
>CAYNLL010000582.1:0-2216 GCA_964398015.1 uncultured Opitutaceae bacterium
CTTACGCGGGCGAGCACGTCTGGCTCAACCTGAACGGGATCAACTACAACGCCGAGGTCTGGGTGAACGGCCACGACCTGGGCTCCATGAAGGGTGCGTTCGTGCGCGGGATCTTCGAGGTCACGCCCTACGTCGTGGCCGGAAGGCCGGCGTCCGTGGCGGTCCAGGTCTTCCCCCCGCCCCACCCTGGCACCCCAAATGAGAAGACCGTCCAGTCGGGCACCGGCGGCAACGGGGGCATCCTCTCCGAGGATGGCGCCACCTTTCTTTGCACGATCGGCTGGGACTGGATCCCTGGCATCCGAGACCGCGACATGGGCATTTGGCAGGGTGTGGAGCTTTCCGCGACGGGCCCGGTGGTTGTGCGCGACCCCTTCGTGGCCTCGGACCTCGCCCTGCCCCGGGCGGATAGCGCCGACCTGACGGTGAGGACCACGCTGCGCAATGTCACGGACGCGCCGCAGCAGGGCATCCTTCGGGGGACCTTCGCCCAGACGCGCTTCGAGCTGCCGGTGACCCTGATGCCGGGCGAGACGCGCGAGGTGGAGGTGACGCCTGCCGAGGCGCCGCAGCTGCGCCTCAGCCATCCCCTGCTCTGGTGGCCGAACGGATACGGGCCGCAGAACCTCTACACGCTGCGGCTCAGCTTCGACGTCGGGGGCGCCCCCTCGGACGAAAAGGAGACGACCTTTGGCATCCGAAAGATCACCTACGACGTCGCCGGATCCCAGAACCTCACGGTCTCGGTCAACGGGGTGCGCATCATGTGCAAGGGCGGCGCCTGGGGCATGGACGAGGCCATGAAGAGGATCCCGCGCGAGCGCCTCGAGGCGCAGATCCGCTTTCACCAGCTGGCCCACTACAACATGATCCGCAACTGGGTCGGCCAGAGCACGAGCGACGACTTCTACGACCTGTGCGACCGCTACGGGATCATGGTCTGGGACGAGTTCTTCCAGCCCAACCGGTCCGACGGCCCCAACGTCGTCGACGTGCCGCCCTATCTTCAAAATGTCCGCGAAAAGGTGCTGCGGTACCGCAGCCATCCCTGCATCGCGATCTGGTGCGGGCGCAATGAGAGCGACCCCGCCCCGGCGTCGCTCGACCAGGGAATCCAGGCCATAACGGCTGAGCTTGACCCCGGCCGCCTTTACCACCGCAACTCGTCGGACGGGCGCGGGGTGCGCTCGGGCGGGCCGTACTCGTGGCGCGAGCCGAGGCAGTTTTACACCGTCGACACGGCATTCAAGACCGAGACCGGCAGCGTCTCGGTGCCGACGATCGAGGCCGTCCACGCGATGCTCCCCGAGAAGGACTGGGAGACGGTGGACGACGCCTGGGCGGAGCACGACCTTTGCCGCGGCGCCCAGGAGGCGCGCTGGCCCAGCAAGCTGCTCTACCCCGACATTGTCGCGCGGCGCTACGGCGCCGTGGCGAACCTGCCCGACTTCGTCCGCAAGTCCCAGCTGGCCAACTACGAGGCCTTCCGCGCCATGTACGAGGGGCGCTTCGCCAAGATGTTCGCGCCCTGCACGGGCGTGCTCACGTGGATGAGCAATGCGGCGCAGCCGAGCTTCGTCTGGCAGATCTACAGCTACGACCTCGAGCCGTTCTCGTCGTTCTTTGCGGCGCGCAAGGCCTGCGAGCCGGTGCACGTGCAGATGAACGAGGACAACTTCCACGTGATGGTCATCAACAACACGGCCCGGGCGCTGCCCGGGATGCTGGCCTGGGTGCGCGTGTTCAACCTCGACGGGACGCTCAAGTTTGAGAGCCGGACTGCGGTGGCGGCGGCGGCCACCGCGGCGACCGACGCGGGCCCGATCCCCTTCCCTGCGGACCTTTCGCCCGTCCATTTCGTGAAGCTGGTCCTGCTCGACCCGGCCGGCGCGGCCGTGTCCGACAACTTTTACTGGGGGGCCCAGACCGGGCACCCGGACGACCTGGCGGACCTCCAGAGCCTGCCCACGGTCGCCCTGGACGCGAGCATCGCGCGCAGGGACGCCGAGGGGAAGTGCCTGCTCGATGTCACGCTCTCCAACCCCACCCGCTCCGTCGCGCTCATGGCCCATCTGCAGCTCAGGAAAAGGGGCTCCAACGTGCGTGTCCTGCCGGCGTACTACAGCGACAACTATGTCAGCCTGCTCCCCGGGGAGCAGAGGACCGTCACGGTGGAGGCCGCCGCCAAGGACCTGGGCGGCGAGCAGCCACTCCTG
>CAYNLL010000583.1:0-2208 GCA_964398015.1 uncultured Opitutaceae bacterium
CCGAGCAAACCGCCCGCGATCTTTGTCGCGGCGAGGACGGCGTTGAGCGCCATCCCGCGCGCGACCAGGCGCGCACCCCGGAGCGCGCGCTCGACGATAGCCGCCTGGTACGGGGGAAGTTCGGTGGGCATCGCAGGGCTCACGGTGGGGCTCCCTCCTCCAAATCACAACACCTCGCCGTTGACCCGGTCCCGGCCCGCCCCATCATCCGGGAACTCCCATGGCCGCCCAGACCCGATCCGCACCGCGGGACCCGGTGAAGCAATTCTCCGTGTTTGCCGAGAACCGGGTCGGCCGGCTCTACGACCTGACCTCGCTCCTGAGGGACAGCAACGTGCACATCATGGCGATCACGGTGCTCGACACGACGGACAGCTCGATCATCCGCTTCGTGGTGGACGACCCCGACAAGGCGCGCGAGCTCCTGGTGAACAACGACTTCCCGTACGGCGAAGGCAGCATCCTCGCGGTGGAAATCGCCGACGAGTCGGACCTGAAGGGCGTCCTCGCCGCGCTCCTGGAGGCGGAGATCAACACCCATTACGTCTACAGCTTCATCCGCCGGCCCTCCGACCGCGCAGCGCTTGCGATCAGCGCCGAGGATCCCGACACCGCGGCGCAGGCCCTCGGAAATCGCGGATTCAAGGTGCTTCAGCAAAACGACATCTCGAGGTAGGCGCCGCCCCTACTCGGCGACCTGGCCCGGACCCTCGGCATCGAGCTGGTAGATTCCGGTCATGTAGCCGCTCTCGAACGTGGCGCTGACCTTGAACTGGCCGCGGAACGAGATGGGCACGTCCTGGATGATGGGGACGCCCTTGGGCATTCTCACGACCACCCAGTCGTTCATGTTCGGGACCGTGCCGTAGCAGCACGCCATCTGGTTCGCCATCAGCAGGAACTCGACCGCCTTGCCGCCGTCGAGCTTCGTGGGCAGCATGAAACCGGTGATGATGGCCTTCTTGCCGTTCCACGACTTCACGACCGTCGGGATCTGCTCCTCGCCCGTTGGCGGCGCCCCCTTCGGGTTGGCGAGCGGATCATATTCCGGCGCAACAAACTTGTAGCTGGAGAGGCGGTCGAACCCGAGCTTCAGGTAGCCGGCCTCGACCTCGGGCGCCGGGATCTGGAGCTGCGCCGCGGCGGGCTCGCCGAGGGCGGCGAGCGGGAGGGCGAGAAGGGCCAGGAGCGGAAGCCTCATCCCCCATGCTACCACAACCGGCGGATTCGTCAAAGGGCCGAGTGGCGCCGCGCGGGATTGCAACGGCACCGTTAATGGGCACCATCGGGGTCAATCCATGCCTAACGCCGCGAACGAGCTGCTAATCCTCGGGCTCCTCATCGTTGCGAACGGGATCCTGACGGCCGCCGAGACCGCGTTCGTGTCGGCGCGAAAGGCGAAGCTCCGGCGGATGGCGGAGGCCGGCAGCGAGGGCGCCCGGGCCGCCCTTCTGATTGCGGAGCATCCCGGCCGGTTCCTCGGCTTTGTCCAGTTCTCCCTGACGCTCACCTGCGTCATCGCGGGCGTCGTCGTCGTGTCCTCGGCGGCCGAGGGCTTCGCCTCCTGGTTCACGCGCTGGCCCGGCGCCGCCCCCTGGGCGGAGATTGTCGCCCTGGTGGCCGCGACACTCGCGCTCGCCTCGGCCATGCTCTTCCTCGGCGAGCTCCTGCCCAAGAGGATCGCGCTCTCCAACCCCGAGCGCGCGGCGGCGTTCCTCGGGCACACCATGCGCTCGCTGTCGCGCATCGCCAGCCCCCTGTCGGCCGCGCTGGGCGCGTCCAGCGACGCACTGGCAAGCGCCCTCGGGTTCAAGCCGCGGCCGAGCGCCGACACCGTCGGCGACGAGGACGTGCGCGCGCTTGTCGAGCGCGGGCTCCACGCGGGCGTGTTCAAGCGGGCGAAGAAGGAGATGGTCGAGGGCGTCCTGTCACTCGACAACCTGCAGGTGACGGCGATCATGACGCCGCGCTCGAAGATCGTGTTCCTGAACATCGACGACAACGAGGAGACGAACTGGCGCAAGATCGTCACCAGCGGCCACTCGTATTTCCCGGTGTACCAGACCAACCGCGACCAGGTCGTGGGCATGGTTTCCGTGAAGGCGCTCTGGGCGCACTCGGCGATCGGGCTGCCCACGGCCCTGAAGAACCTGCTCGTGCCGCCGCTGATCGCCGCGGAGTCGATGACGGCGACGCAGCTGCTCGAGC
>CAYNLL010000584.1:0-2206 GCA_964398015.1 uncultured Opitutaceae bacterium
TACCGGCTGAACGTGGTGCGCATCAAGATGCCCCCCCTGCGGGACCGGATCGAGGACATCCCCCAGATCGTCGACTTCTGCGTGCAGAACTTGGTGAAGCAGCGCAAGGCCCGGACGTCGCGCGTGTCGCCGGAGGCGATGGCGGTTCTCACCCGGCACACCTGGCCGGGCAACGTGCGCGAACTCGAGAACGTCGTCTACAGGAGCGCGGTTGTCGCCCAGGGAGACGCCATCCTCGTCAAGGACCTGCCCCAGGAGATCCGCGGTGGGGCCGGGGAGCCTTCCTCCGACACGGCCCTCACCGTGGACGCGGCCCTGGATTTCCTGATCGACCAGGTGAAGGCCCCCGACGGAAAGCTCCTCGCCCACGTCGAGCGGGAGCTCGTGCAGCGGGCGCTGAAGGCGGCAGGCGGGGACGAGGGCGCAGCCGCAAAACGCCTGGGCATCACCAAGGCGGCGCTGCGCAAGCACCTCTAGCGCCCGCCAAAGCCTTTGGGGTGGCTGCGGTGCCAGTTCCAGGCCGTGGCGACGATGGAGTCGATGTCGGGGAACTTCACCGACCAGCCCAGCTCGCGCCTGGCCTTCGCGGAATCCGCGTAGAGGCTCGGGGGGTCTCCGGGCCGCCGGGGGCTCTCCACCACCTTGATCTTCTTTCCGGTGGCCCTTTCGACCGCCCGGATCACCTCAAGATTCGACGTGGGCGTGCCCGTGCCCAGGTTGTAGAAGTGCGCCGCACCGGGCTGCGCCAGCTTATCGAAGACGGCGATGTGCGCCCGGCTCAGGTCGTCGACGTGCACATAGTCGCGCAGACACGTGCCGTCGGGCGTGGGATAGTCGGTGCCGTAGAGGTCGAGCGACGGCCTCTTGCCGATGGCGGCGTCGATCGCCACCGGAATCAGGTGCGTCTCGGGCTCGTGGTCCTCGCCGATCGTCCCGTCCTCGGCGGCCCCGGCCGCATTGAAGTACCGGAAGACGGCGAACGATATCTTCCCGATGCGGGCGAGGGCGCGAAGGGCGTTCTCGACGTCGAGCTTGGTCTGGCCGTACGGGTTGATCGGCGCCTGCGCCAGGTCCTCCGGGATCGGGAGCTGCTTCGGCACGCCGAACGTGGCGCAGGTCGACGAGAAGACGAACTTGGTCACGCCGGCCGCGGCCATAGCGTTGAGGAGGTGGTAGGTGGCCGCGGAGTTGTTCAGGTAGTATCGGATCGGATCGGTGACGGACTCGCCGACGTAGCAGAACGCGGCGAAATGCATCACCAGATCGATCTTCTCGCGGTTCAGGACGTTGCCCACCGCCTGCTCGTCGCCCAGGTCGGCCAGGTGCACGGGGACGCCAGCGGCCACCGCGCCCCTGTGGCCATACACCAGGTTGTCCAGGACGACGGGCCTGTGCCCCGCGGCCGAGAGCTGGCGTACGCAGTGGCTTCCGATGTATCCCGCGCCCCCGACAACAAGAACATTCATGGGTAGGAACCTTTTATTGCGTTCCACGGCGGGTTGGCTAGCGATTTCCTCCTTGCGCAGCAAATGAACCTTCCACGAATCGTCATCACGGGCATCGGGCTTACGGCGCCTAACGGCAACTCCCTCGGGGAGTTCCGCCGCAACCTGCTTGCGGGGGTCGCCGGGATCGAGTGGCTCGACGTGCGCTACATGGGGAAGCTCCTGGCCGGCGTCTGCCACTACGACCCCCTCAAGCACCAAAAGAAGAAGGAGGTAAGGGTCGGGACGCGGGCGGGGAGCATCAGCATCTGGTGCGCGAGGGAGGCCATCGCCGACAGCGGGATCGACTTCGGCGCGTGCCCCAAGGACCGAGTGGGGATCTACATCGGGTGCACCGAGCACGGGAACGTCGAGACCGAGAACGAGATCTTCGCGATCTCCAAGTTCAACTACGATACGAAGTACTGGTCGCACTACCACAACCCGCGCACCGTCGCCAACAACCCCGCCGGAGAGACCTCCCTTAGCCTGGGGGTGACCGGGCCCGCCTACACGATAGGGGCCGCCTGCGCCGCGGGGAACCTCGGGCTGATTCACGCGGCGCAGATGCTCAGGCTGGGGGAGGTCGACCTCGCGGTGTGCGGGGGCGTGAGCGAGAGCATCCACACCTTCGGCATCTTTGCGGGATTCAAGTCCCAGGGCGCCCTGGCGACGCACGACACGCCCGCCAAGGCCTCCCGACCGTTCGACAAGGCGCGAAA
>CAYNLL010000585.1:0-2203 GCA_964398015.1 uncultured Opitutaceae bacterium
TTGCAGGTGGTCGTGACGCCGTGGTAGAAGAGGAGCCAGCCCTCGCTCGTCTCGAGGGGCGACGGGCCGGCGCCGATCTTGGTGCCCTGCCACCAGGGGCCGCCGCGCCCGATCACGTGCCGGTGCCGGCCCCAGTGCACGAGGTCCGGGCTCTCGCTGACGAAAATGTCGCCGAACGGCGTGTGGCCCGTGTCGGAGGGACGGCTGAGCATCAGGAATTTGTCGCCGAATTTCCGCGGGAAGAGGACGCCGTTGCGGTTGTAGGGCAGGAACGCATTCTCGAGCTGCTCGAAGTGGACGAAGTCCGTGGTCTTGGCGATGCCTATGGTCGGGCCGTGGTACCCGTTGCACCAGGTGACGTAGTGCACGCCGTCGAGAGGCGTCACCCTCGGGTCGTAGGCGTATTCGAAGGCGCGCACCTCGGGATCGTCGCACGTCAGGTCGATGGGCTTGGGCTCGAACGCGAACTTCAGTCCATCCGAGCTGCGCCCGACGTGCAGGTGCGGAATCCTGTCCATGCCCTCGGTGCGGAACACGCCGATGAAGCCGCCCTTCCAGGGAACCACCGCGCTGTTGTAGATCCCGGTCACGCGCGGCAGCGGGCGCCGGCCCACGACCGGGTTCGCGCTGTAGCGCCACATCGTGTCGGAGTTGCCCTCCGGCCGCGGCTCCCACGGGAGGTTGGGAACGGCAGGACCAACAATCTTTAACTTCATGGAAAGAGGGGCAGCACGGCGGGGCAAAGAAACAGAAAGCTCAGGCGGTCAGAGGGGTTGCCTGAAACAGCTGGACCCCATGAGCGTATCCGCAACGGTTATATCTGTTAATGAGATTCCTTGTCAGGGAGTTGAGATGCCATCCTTTGCGGTTTCCCACGTTCCGGAGTCGGGTCAAGCTGGTTGTCCTGCCCTAGGGCTCCTCGCACCCCAGATTCGAGGCCCAAGCCGGCTCAGCGACCCCAAGACAACCCCTCAGGCGCGCCCAATCCCGTGCGTAGATTATTTCCTATATTGTTTATAGCCATTGCCTTGTTGGCGTTCAACTCGGCAGATTGCGCGGTGGTTGAGGCCAGGTTCAACATCATCGATTTCGGCGCGACGGGTGGCGACATCCCCACCGACACCGCCGCCCTCCAGCGAGCCATCGACGCGTGCGCGGCGAAGGGCGGCGGCCAGGTCGTCGTGCCCGCGGGGCATTCCTTCACCATCGGCACGATCGTGCTCAAGGCCCACGTCGAACTCCACCTCGAACGCGGCGCACTCCTCATGGGCAGCCCCCATCACGGGGACTTCACCCGCTTCGCGCCGCCCCCGGTCTCCTTCGACGCGGGACCGGTGCCGATGATGGGCGTGATCGTCTACGCGGAGAAGGCCGACGACGTCGCCATCACCGGCCCGGGACGAATCGACGGCAACGGGATGGCCTACGTCACAAAGGCCGGCCCCAACATCTACACGTGCGTCGAGCTGCGGCCCTTCACGGTCGTCCTGAAGGAGTGCCGCCACGTGCTGCTGCGCGACTTCACGCTCAGCAATTCCGCGTTCTGGACGCTGCGCCTGCTCGGGTGCGACGACGCCACGATCGACGCCGTGCGCATCGACGGCGACCTGCGGATGCCGAACAACGACGGGATCGACATCGACTGGTCGTCGAACGTGCGCATCCGCGGATGCCACGTGACCACCGGCGACGACTGCATCTCGCTCAAGACCGCCCCGCTCAGCGAGGGGGTCTCCAGGCCGTGCGAGAACATCGTCATCACAGGGTGCACGCTGCAGTCGCGCTCCTGCGGGGTCGTGCTCGGGTGCGACGCCAGCGGCCCGATCCGCGACGTGGTCGTGAGCGACTGCGTGATCAAGGACAGCCACCGCGGCGTCGCCGTGAGGCTGAGCCTCGGCGGCACGATCGAGCGCGTCCTCTTTTCCGACCTGATCATCGAGACCCGGATCTTCGACTCCATGTGGTGGGGCCGCGGCGAGCCGATCCAGGTCCTCGCCCTGCAGTGGACTGAGGCGACGCCGCTCGGCGTGATCCGCGACATCCGGTTCTCAAACCTCATCTGCAACTCCGAGAACGGCGTCATGGTCTACGCGGCACAGCCGGGCCACATCGAGAACATCTCCTTTGACCGCGTCAGCGTCCACGTCAGCAGGCCCGCCTCCTTCGAGGGGGGCCGCCAGGACCTCAGGCCCAACGCCGCGGA
>CAYNLL010000586.1:0-2197 GCA_964398015.1 uncultured Opitutaceae bacterium
CTTCGTCGGGTTGGAGTCGAGGTCCACCATGTTGCCCGCCTCCTTTGCGGCCTGAGTGCCGGTGTTCATCGCCACGCCGACGTCGGCCTGCGCGAGCGCGGGGGCGTCGTTGGTGCCGTCGCCGGTCATGGCGACCAGGTGGCCCGCCGCCTGCTCCTCGCGGATGCGGGCGAGCTTCATCTCGGGCGTCGCCTGGGCCAGGAAGTCGTCCACGCCGGCCTCGGCGGCGATGGCCGCCGCCGTCAGCGGGTTGTCCCCGGTGATCATCACCGTGCGTATCCCCATGGCGCGCAGCTGCGCAAAGCGCTCCTTGATGCCGCCCTTGACGACATCCTTGAGGAAGACGACGCCAAGGGTCTCGCGGCCCTGCGCGACGACGAGCGGCGTCCCGCCCTTGCGCGAGATCTCGTCGACCGCCGCGGACACCGGCTCCGGGTACGCGCCGCCCTGCGACTCGACCCAGGCCCTGACATTCGCCGCCGCGCCCTTGCGGATGCTCCTGAAGGGGGAGGAGCCGTCCCCCGCGATGTCGACGCCGCTCATGCGCGTCTGCGCGGTGAAGGGAACAAAGGTCGCGTGCTGGGCGCCGATGTCGCGGCCGCGCAGGTTGAACCTCTCCTTGGCCAGGACGACGATGCTTCGGCCCTCCGGGGTCTCGTCGGCGAGGGAGGCGAGCTGGGCAGCGTCCGCCAGGCGCTCGGGCGTCACGCCCGGGGCGGGGATGAACTCCGAGGCCATCCTGTTGCCGAGGGTGATCGTGCCCGTCTTGTCGAGCAGGAGCACGTCGATGTCGCCCGCCGCCTCGACGGCGCGACCGCTCATCGCGAGGACATTGCGCTGGAGGAGCCGGTCCATGCCCGCGATTCCGATCGCGCTCAGGAGCCCGCCGATGGTTGTCGGGATGAGGCACACCAGGAGCGCGATCAGCGTCGTGATGGAGAACGCGACGTTGGAGTAGATCCCGAAGGGCTTGAGCGCGATGATCACCAGCAGGAAGATGAACGTGAGCGCCGACAGGAGTATCGTGAGGGCGATCTCGTTGGGCGTCTTCTGGCGCGTCGCCCCCTCGACCAGGCTGATCATGTGGTCGAGGAACCCCTCGCCGGGGTTGGCGGTGATGCGGATGACGAGGCTGTCGGAGAGGACGCCCGTGCCGCCGGTGACGGCGCTGCGGTCGCCGCCCGCCTCGCGGATGACGGGCGCGGACTCTCCCGTGATCGCGGACTCGTCGACGGACGCCGCGCCCTCGATGACCTCGCCGTCGCCGGGGATGAGCTCGCCTGCGGCGACGATGACGATGTCGTCTCGGCGCAGGAGGGAGGCGTCCACGGGCTCGACCGTGCCGTCCTTCGCGCGGCGCTTCGCGACCAGCTGTTTCCGTGAGGCCCGCAGCGCGCGCGCCTGCGCCTTGCCCCTGCCCTCGGCCACGGCCTCTGCGAAGTTGGCGAAGACGACGGTGAAGAGCAGCCAGAGCGCGATCTGGAGGACGTAGCCGAACGGCTCCTTCGAGGTGAACAGCTGCTGGAACGAAAGGATCGCCCCTATCAGCGTGACAAACATCACCGGGTTCTTGAGCTGGAGCCGCGGATTGAGCTTCGTGAACGAGTCCACGATGGCCTTTTGCATGATGCCGCGGTCAAAGAGTGAGATCGATTTGTTGCTCATGGTCGCTGGGGACTCGTGGGGCAGGTGGCGTAAAGGAGGGTTCAAAACAGGGTGCCGGCGCCCATGAGGTAGTGCTCGACGATGGGCCCGATCGCCAGGGCGGGAAGGAACGTGAGCGCGCCCACGAGGATGACCGTGCCGATCAGCAGCACGACAAAGGTGACGCCCTCGGTCTTGAACGTGCCGGCGCTGGCGGGCACGAGCCTCTTGGAGGCGAGGTTGCCGGCCAGGGCTAGGATCGGGACGATCATCAGGAAGCGACCAATGAGCATGGCGATCGCCCCGGTGACGTTGTAGTGCCAGTCGCCGTTCGAGGGGTTGCCGGTCAGGCCGGCGAAGGCGGAGCCGTTGTTGCCCACGTTCGAGCTGTACGCGTAGAGGATCTCGCTGAAGCCGTGCGGGCCCGCGTTGTTCAGGCCCGCCTGGCCCCAGTCGGTGACGCTAGCCCAGGCCGTGAAGCCGAGGATGGTAGCCGAGAGCACCATGAGGACGAGCATGACGAGCTTCACGTCGTAGGCCTCGATCTTCTTGC
>CAYNLL010000587.1:0-429 GCA_964398015.1 uncultured Opitutaceae bacterium
GCCGAGCCTCTTGCGAAGCGGTACGTCGTGGATCAGCTTCTCGAACGCGGCGGCGAGCTCGGCGGGCCGCTCCTGAGTGACCAGAAGGCCGGTCTCGCCATCGCGGACGGCCTCGGAGACGCCGCCGATGTTGTGCGCAACGATGGGGAGCGCGTGCGCTGCCGCCTCGATGTAGACGAGGCCGAAGCCCTCGACGCTGTTGCCGTGGCTGACGCTCGTCAGCGCGAAGATGTCGGCCCTGTCGTAGACGTGGGCGAGTTCCTCGTCGGGGATGTTGCCGAAGAAGCGCACGTTGAGGGCCGCATCCGAGGTCGCCTGGGCGCGAAGCTGGTCCTCGTAGTTGCCTTTGTTCCGGCCGCCCACGATCCAGTACTCGATCCGGCTCTTCACGTCGGCAGGAAGCATCTGAAGCGCCCTGAGCGTGATCAG
>CAYNLL010000587.1:439-2197 GCA_964398015.1 uncultured Opitutaceae bacterium
CTGGCCCTTGCGGGGATGCAGGCGGCCGACCGTGAGCACGACGATCTTCTCCAACTTTCGGTCTGCGCGGGGGGGGACGACGGCAAAATCGGTGCGCAGCGCTCCGGGGGTCAGGAACACCTTGTCGGCGGCATGGGGGAAGCGCTCGAGAAGGAGCTCCTGGGTGAAGGTCGTGAGCGTGCTCACCCGGGTCGCGTGGCGGATCAGCCTCCCGGCGAGCCAGTGGCGCAGGGGGCTGTTGGCAAAGCTCAGGATCTCGGAGCCGTGGAACGTAAGAATGAGCCGCTTCGGCCGGAAGGCCGTGAAGAACTGCAGCAGCATCATGGTCAGCATCGGTCCCGGCTCCGGAATGTAGACCGTGGCGTTCCGCAGCTGGCGCCTGCAGGCGATGAGCTCGCGGGCGAGGCGGATCTGGCAGACCAGGTCGTGGGTGCCCTTCAGCGGCAGGCGCCGCATGCGGAACGGCCATTTCTTCTCGCTCTGGGCGGGCGCCGACTGGGCCCATACCTCGACGTCGTATCCCAAGTTGGCCGAGGCCTTGGCTATCTCCTCGGCAAACGTGGCTATCCCCCCGCTGACAGGGTAGAACTCATGGGTGATGAGGAATAAGGGAGAAGAAGTCTTTGCGGTTGAAGATGCGCTCATTGAGCGGGTTGGGCGAGGTTAACGTAGCGTAAAGCGAGCCATGAGTACAAGCAATGTTACGGTCACCCGTTTCCAATGTTGGTTCCATGGGTCAAAGGGAGCAAAGGCCCACTGGCCGGGCCGGAGGCCGGGGCCAAGAAATGGGTTTACTTTATTTGCCACCGCAACATACACAGAGCGACCGATGTCCGAAATCGTTCAACACAGCGTGAGCTCAAATAAGCCGTTTCCGATTGCCACAAAGCCGTTTGCGCCCGATGACGAGGCGGCCCTCCGGGAGGCGCTGAAGCGCTGCTCGCCTTCCACCTTCGAGGCCGCGGTCCAGTTTCGAAAGACCGGCAATGCGGACCACGTGCCGGCGGTGGTGATCGGCGTGATCGAGCGCTTTGTGGAGCCGGATCTGCGCGCCAAGCTCAAGGACGCCGACGACGACCTGAGGCTGATCGAGGACCTCGGCATCGATTCGCTCACGATGATGGAGATCGTCATCCTGGTCGAGGACGTGCTCCAGCTCTCGATCAACAACGACGAGTTGCGCAATCTGAGGACCGTTGGCGATGTCAAGACCTTCATTGACTGCAAGATACGCGGGCTTCCTCTGCCGAGGCCGACCAAGTTCCTGCCGATCGAGCACATCGGAGCGGTGATGCCGGTCCAGCCCCCTTTCCTGTTCCTGAACGAGGCCTCTGTGAGTTCCACCGGCGCCAACGGAAAATACAAGATCACGGGCCAGGAATTCTTCCTCCAGGGCCATTTCAAGGACAACCCGGTCATGCCCGCCTCGATCATGCTCGAGGCCCTGGGGCAGCTTGCGGTCCTCTTCCTGCTCGAGGGCGCGCCGACCGAGCCGGGCAAGGCGATAGGGTCCAACACCATCTTTTTCACGGGATGCGAGGGCGTGCGGGCGCACCGGATGTGCAAGCCCGGCGACATCCTCACCCTCTCGATCAAGCCGAAGCGGATGAAGATGCCGCTCGCAACGTTCGAGGGCGCCATCCGCGTGGGGCAGGAGAAGGCGGTCATCGCCGAGGACATCACGCTTACCTTTGCCTACGTCGAGGCGGCCGTGGAGCCGACAGCGGCCGCCGGCACCGCCCAGCCCGCGGCCGACGG
>CAYNLL010000588.1:0-2196 GCA_964398015.1 uncultured Opitutaceae bacterium
GATCGCCGAGGAGTTCAAGCAGAAGGTGATCTCGAAGGCCTACCGGAGCGCGCAGGAGAGGGAGAAGCTCGACATCCTCAATGTCGTCCGCGTGGAGGAGGGGACGATCGAGCCCGGAAGCGCGGCGGAGATCACGGTAACGGTGGATGTCCGGCCCGAGTTCGCGCTCCCCGATTACGTCGCGATCCCGACCCAGGTTGCGCCGTCGGACCCGAGCGACGCGGAGATCGACAGCGTCGTCCAGGCGCTGCGCTCCGAGGCGGCTGACTTCAAGACCGCCGAGCGCCCCGCGGCCAAGGGCGACTACGTCAAGCTGGGCTACGAGGGCTCCATCGAGGGCAGGCCCGTGGCTGAGATCGCCGGCGACAAGCAGCTCTATGCGAAGGTGCCCCAGACCTGGGAGGAGGTGGAGGGCGCCAACGAGGGGATCATCCCCGGCCTCGGCAAGCACCTCGCCGGCGTCGCCAAGGGCGACAAGAAGGCCGTCAGCATCACCTTTCCCCCGGGCTTCCAGCCGCTTCCGGCGCTCGCGGGGAAGACCGCCGAGTACGCCCTTGAGATCCAGGAGGTCCGCGAGCGGATCCTCCCCGAGCTCGACGCCGCGTTCTTCAAGACGCACCATGTCGACGACTTCGAGGGACTGAAGGGCCAGATCCGCTCCAACCTGAGGCTCCAGAAGGAGAGGGCCAACCGTTCCGCCCAACGCAACCAGGTCACGCAGGCGCTCGCGGAGAAGGTCAACTTCGAGCCGCCGCACAGCCTCGTCGAGGCCGAGACGCAGGGCGTCCTTCGCCAGTTCATCCAGGAGCAGATGCGCCGCGGCGTGGCCGCCGAGCAGTTTGAGAAGGACAAGAAGGAGCTCTTTGACGGCGCCCGCAAGGCCGCCGCCGGGCGTGTGAAGGTCCAGCTCATCCTCGCGAAGATCGCCGAGGCCGAGAAGATCAGCGTGACCGAGGACGACATCGACGCCTACATCCACCAGGAGGCGGCCCGCTCCAACCAGCGGCCCGACAAGATCGCGAAGGAGCTCTCCAAGGACCGAGAGGCCCTGCGCTCGGTGCAGCAGGCCATAATTTTCGACAAGTCGGTTGATTTCCTCGTGTCGAAGGCTACGGTTACCGTTAACGCATCGTGAGCTACTACGTACCCATCGTCCTCGAGAACACCGGCCGCGGCGAGCGGTCGATGGACATCTATTCCCGGCTGCTCAAGGACAGGATCATCTTCATCGGGACGCCGATCGACGACATGGTGGCGAACCTGGTGATCGCCCAGCTGCTCTACCTTCAGATGGAGGACGCGAAGAAGGACATCCACCTTTACATCAATTCGCCGGGCGGAGTCGTCACCGGCGGGATGGCGATCTACGACACCATGAACTTCCTGCAGTGTGACGTGGTCACGTACTGCATCGGCATGGCGGCCAGCATGAGCACGGTCCTCCTGGCGGCGGGCACGAAGGGCAAGAGGTTCGCGCTCCCGAACAGCCGCGTCATGATCCACCAGCCCTCGGGCGGGGCGGGCGGCCAGGCGGCGGACATCACCATTGCGGCCAGGGAGATCCTGCGCTGGAGGAAGACCCTGAGCGAGGTGATCGCGAGGCACACCGGCAAGTCGCCCGAGCAGGTCGACAAGGATTCCGACCGCGATTATTACCTGAGCGCCCCCGAGGCGAAGGAATACGGGATTGTGGACCATGTCGTTGCCTCAACGCGCGAAGCGCAGAACCTTGTCGTAAAGACGGCGGCCTGAGGGATTTCCTCAGTATTTTCCGCCCTCGACACGCGCGCGGCCAAAACCAGAATCAACGGGCATGGCCAAATCGTCGCGCATGACCCTTTGCTCCTTCTGCGGCAAGTCGCAGGCGGAGGTGAAGAAGATTATCGCCGGACCGGGCGTCTACATCTGCGACTCGTGCGTCAACGTCTGCAAGACGATCATCGACCGGGAGGTCAAGCAGCCCGCGGTGGACGCCAAACCCGCGTTCCGGATGATCAAGCCGTCCGGGATCAAGAAGGTTCTCGACGACTTCGTGATTGGCCAGGACCACGCGAAGAAGGTGCTCTCGGTGGCGGTCTACAACCACTACAAGCGTCTTGCGTTCGACGGGGGCCACACGGCCAAGGACCCGGCCGCCCTCGCCCCGGAGTTCAACGACGTCGAGGTCGAGAAGAGCAACATCCTGCTCGTCGGCCC
>CAYNLL010000589.1:0-2195 GCA_964398015.1 uncultured Opitutaceae bacterium
CAGGGGAGGCGGCACCCAGCCCGCGGCGTAGAGCTTGGCCACCAGGTACCGGCACCCTATGTAGCAGAACCTCGGCTCCCATGTCTCCGCGGCGTCCGTCGCCTTCGTGTACTGCCACCATGAGCTGCCCAGGGCGACCCCCGCGCCGGTGGTGCCCCTGTCGAGCGTCCCGTCGGCGTTGACGACCTCCGAGGGAATCAGCCGCACGATGCTGCCTGCCGGGCCGGAGACCCTGATCCTGGGCATCATCGATGCGTTCTGGCCGAGATCGTAGACAATGCTGCCGTCGGGAAGGCTCCACTGGGACAGCGGGGCCCGGGACTCGATCACCCGCAGGGGCTCGTCGGAGGCGGAGTGGCCCCTGAGCGTGGCTCCCGCCGCGCCGAAGTCCTTGGCGTGGGCCCAGCGGGCGTCGTCGTATCCGGCCCTGGACCAGCCCGGGGGCTCGAGGCGCGCGTCGACGTCCTCGCCGATGAACGCGTTGCCCGCGGTGATGGGGCCCGGCGAGGCGCGCCAGGCCGTGTCCGTGCCGAGCACGTCGACCGTGCCGTCCGCGTACTCCAGCCTCAGCTGCAGAATGGCCCGCAGGGGTCCGAAGACCTGGGCGAACTTGATGTACCGGCCGCGCTGCTCGACGCAGTACATGCCGTTTCCCAGCACGAGGCCTACCGCATTCGTCCCTGGGTGGAGGAGCGCGGTCACGTCGCGCGTCTCGTAGAGGGTGGTCTTGTCATAGTCGGTCCACCCTGGCGACAGGAGGTCCTCGCCGGCCTTGGCCCCGTTCAACTCCAGCTCGTACTGGCCGAGACCGCATACGTGGACCAGTGCGCGGCGCAGCCCGGTGCGCACGCCGAACTCGCGGCGGAGCAGGAGCGATTCCGCCTTGAAGAGCGAGGTGATCCAGTCGGCCTTCCAGTCTGCGGCGGTCATGAGCCCCATGGTCCAGGCCGCGGGAGGACTCCAGGGGCTCGAGCGCCCCTCGGCGTCCCAGGACCGCACTTTCCACACGACCCGCTGTGAGGACCTGAGTGGGGCGCCGCCGTAGCGGACCGCCGAGGTCTCGCTGGACTCGATCCTGCCGCTGTCCCAAAGGTCCCCCTTGTCCTGGCCAAGGGAATCGGGCGACGTGGCGACGAGTACCTGCCACGCCGTCTGCCTTTGCCCGCGCTCCGCACTTCCCAGTACCCATGAGAGGCGGGGCTGCGGGACGTCTATTCCCAGCGGATCGACCGAGAGCTCGCAGCGCAGGCCCTCGACATTGAGGTCACTTGCTGCGGAGGCCACCGCGCCGGGCAGCAATAGGAAAAGAAGCGCGGCAAGGACGAACCGGAGGCGCGTGAGGGGGAGGCTGCACTCCATGAACGCCATTGTAGGCCCGCCGCTCGCCCCGGCAACGACGGGTTGGGGTGCAACCCTTGGACTGCCAACACGGCGGCCGCCCGGCCCTCGGCGGCCGCGGTGCGGCCCACCCTGTCGAGCCCGGCATCAAAGCCGCCGGCGCAGGCCTTCGGGCAGCAGCGCCCGCGAAAGCGCGCGCAGCCCCGGATCCGGGAGCTCCAGGCCATACCGGCTTCCGAGCACAAGGAGGTGATAGAGCGACTCCGTGGTCAGGAAGCGAAGGCGCTCCGGGCTGGCTTCGCCAAAGCAGCGCGCCATCTGCGCGCGCGACAGGTCGGCCCTTCTGCCGATCGCGAGCACGACAGCCAGACTGACCCGCCGGTCCCAGAGCAGTGTCCTGTCTGATCCTGTGGCCAGGCTGGAGACGATGGACTTAAACACCTTGTCGAAGGCCGCGCTGTCGCCCTGCGCCAGCGCCAGCTGCGCCCTGGCCGCCAGCGAGCCCAGATCCGCGGTATAGGGCAGGAGCGACCGGCCCGCGAGCGCCGCTTGGTCGATCTGGTGCGCCTCGATCAGGTATTCGACGAAGCGGCTCCTTTGCGTGGCGAGGTTGGCATCGTCCGCCACCTCGAGGACCAGCACCGACTGGCCCTCGAAGCCTGCGACGGGCGCCAGCTCATAGGGCAGCGGGCGCAGCCACCTGAAGCCGCCTCCGCCGGTGCTGTGCACGGCGTAGATGAAGGACGCCGCAGGATCCCTAAGCTTCATGCGCGCAAAATCGTCGAAGTCGGTGTCCCACGAGGGGACGACGATGTGGGTCACGCCGAATTGCTTGATGACGGAGAGCGACTCGTCAG
>CAYNLL010000590.1:0-2194 GCA_964398015.1 uncultured Opitutaceae bacterium
GATCAGGCAGCAATATATATCAACATATCCACAATTGTTGATATGTGTAAAGGAGTTTTCCGTCCGGTACCTTCCCCATGGACGCTATTGGTTACTAATGTCTTGGGTGAGTACGCTGCCCATCCGATGCTCCCTTGCCCCAAGAAATCAGCCAGCATGCGGCCCGTGCATTTTGGCCGGGCGCGACCGGACCAGGGGATCAGGCTGTGTGCGAACCCAAGCGCGGGTGCGTCCACGCCAAGCCTCGCCCTCGGCCCCCTGACTCGGAACGGGGCAGGGGGGCGGCCGACGCGAGGACGCCGTCAGGATCCTGACCTCAGTTGGTCTTGGTCGTCGAAGTCGTCGTGGTGACCGGTGCGGGAACGGTGGTTTCCTGCGACGTGGTGGTCGTGGTTTGTGAGGGCGTGCTTGCGCAGGCGCAGAGCGAGGCAAGAGCGACAGCGAGGAGGCAGGGAACGATGATTTTTTTCACGGGCGAGTTGGCGTGTTTAGGGTTGATGATGCGATTCGCCCATGATGACAGGGGCGGCGAGTCGCGGGCCATGGGGTCTTTTGCTGACACGCGCCTGTCCTGGCGGGTCCGCCCCGCAGACGCGGGGGCGATTCGGGGCGGGGTGGGTCTGGCCCCGCGATCCCGTGGGAAATGAGCGGACTACTTGGCCTTCTCCGCCTCGAACACGTCGGCGGGGCTCTGCGGCAGGCCCGTGAAGAGGTACTCGTCGACCTGGAAGGCCCGGCGCTTCATCATCGCATTGACCGGCGCCGCGGGGTCCGAACTCGTGACGACCGCGAACACCGGGCCCGCCGGGAGGGTCTCCATCTCAGGCGCCGCCGGCTTCTCGTCCGCCTTGGCGGCCGGGGGTTTCGCGGCAGCTCCGGGAGCCTCCGTCGGCGCGGGCGTGGGGGTGGGCGCGGGCGCCTTCAGCCTTTTCTCCTCGGGCTTCCTGCCGAGCGAGACGGTGAGGGTCTTCCCGTCGAAGGTCGTCAGCCTGAAGAACCGCGCGTGGTGCGCCGCCTCGGCGGCCGAGGGGTCGTTGGCGTCGAGGGTCTCATTGAAGCGCAGTGAGGTGAGCGACGAGAGCAGCACTGTTATCTTCTCGGCCGCGAACTTCCTCTGCTCGGGGGCCTGTGCCGTCCATGGGGCATCCTTCTTCGCGCGGACGGCGACGACCGCGGCGACCCCGTCAAACGGGATCTCCACCTTCGCGACGTCGTCCGGCTTCACGGTCACCAGCCGCGCGTCGGCCCAGCCCTTAGCGTCCGTGTCGAGCCAGACGTGAAGTCCGGAGAAGAACGCCTCGGGCTCGTTGCCGAAGCGGATGAACCGCCCGTTGCCCGCATCGGCGGCCTTCCCGAAAGTGAGGCTCCAGATCTCCTTGCCCGAGGCGTCGCCGAGAGAGATCGAAGAGGCGCCAAAGCCGATGTGGGCGAGGCGCTCGGGATTGGAGGTCACGAAACGGTCGACCTTGGCCTCGTTGAGGTCCTGCACGAGATGGGAGATCTTCCCGAAGTCGGCCGGCAGGTCGTAGTAGCTCGGCACCCGCCATGTGCCGTCGGCGTTGCGCGCGAGGTCGACCTTCTTTCCCTGGTCGGAGATCGATAGCGACGCCGCCTTGGCCACCGTGTCGGAATCGAGCAGCGGCTTGCCCACGCGCGGGTCCGCCGCGCGCTCGGGCTGCGGCCTGTTCTCCAGGTAAGCGACGAGCGAGAGCGCGGCGAGAAGGGCAACCGTGATGACGAGGGTTCGTAGTTTCATCGCTGAGCGGGAAATGCCCTGGGGGTGGAGGCGGCGCCGAAGCTATGCCCTGCGCCTGCGGCGGTACCAGAGGCCGAGGCCGAAGCCGCAGACGAGCAGCGGGGTGCCGAGCAGGTTGACAAGGAGAAGCCTGTTCTCCAGCGCGTCGATGCCCTCGCGAAGCGACAGGCGGATGGCCCGGCGCTCGCCCCGAAGCGCGGACGACTGCTTCTGGAAGTCCTCGATTGCCCGGGTTGCCTCCGGCGAGGCGAGCAGCTTGCCCCCTTCGCCCTTCTCGCCCTGGAGCTCGGCCAGCTTGCCCTGCACCTCGTTGATGCGCGCCTCGAGCGCGGTCAGCTTCTCCTTATACTTCTCGGCCGCGTCGGCCTGCATGCGCTTGACGACCGTGAACTCGCGCATCGACGTGCCCTTGCCGCGGATGGAGATCAGGTCGCGCGA
>CAYNLL010000591.1:0-2191 GCA_964398015.1 uncultured Opitutaceae bacterium
ACCAGATCATCCGGTACTTCGAGAACATCAAGCCGGGCGGCAACGGCGGAGGATGGGTCGACACGTACGAATCGCGGTACGTCGACCGGTACGCGGAGCAGCTCTGGGACACGATGTTCGCGAAGGCCCGCGAGATCACGCTCTTCAACTGGCGCGACCTCGTCGAGGCAGCGCCGCCCGGCGACAGGGGCGGCTGGGAAAGGCTGCCGACCAGCCTGAACTATACCGCCATGGTGGCGCAGGGGGGCGCCACCGCGCCCACGTGGGGCGCCGTGGCGGGCGTCGCCCTGCGCGGGGCCGACGCCCTCGTCGGGAAACTCGGGAACCCGGTGGGCATCGCCAGCTACAAGCCGTACCAGTCGACCGGCGAGGACTTTCTGCACAACTACATCGGCATGATCGGCATCCCGATCGACCTCCACCCGGACTTTCCCTCACGGGCGGGGATCGTCCTGCTGACCGAGTCTGCAAAGTTCGACCCGGACATCGTGGCGAAGATAAAGGGGCAGCTCGAGGACGGGAAATCCGTCGTCATCACCTCCGGGCTGCTTCGCGCGCTAAAGGGCAGGGGAATCGAGAGCATCTGCGAGACCGAGGTGACCGACAGCAAGGTGCTCGCGACCGACTATTCGACGGGTTTTGGCTCCGGCGAGCGCGCGGCGCTCGGTTCGGGGGAGCCCAGGCAGCCCATCCTCTTTCCCGAGGTCCATTTCCTGACGAACGACGCGTGGGGCCTCGTGAGCGCCGTCGAGAACGGCAATGGGTACCCGATCATGCTGATGGACAAGTACGCCAAGGGTTCGTTCTACGTCTGGGCGATCCCGGACAACTTCAGGAACCTGTATGCGCTCCCTCCCGAGGTCACGAGCAAGATCAGGGACGTCGTGATGAGGGATTCCTTTGTGAGGATCGACGGCTCGAGCCAGGTGGCCCTGTTCGCCTACGACAACGGGGCGTTTGTCGTCGAGTCGTTCCTGCCGGGTGCGACGGAGGTGAAGGTGACGCTGTCGGGCGAGTACACGAAGCTCCGCAACCTCGTCACCGGCGAGGTGATCGCCTCCTACGTGCCGGTTGAGACCGCGGCCGCGGGCCACCACCACCACCGCGCCCGGGCGGACGCGCCCGTGAAGTCCCATTTCGTCGTCCCCCTCCAGCCGCACAGCTACGCCGGCTTCACCGCAGAGAAATAGCGGCCTTCACCAGAAGGGGAACATCGGGTCGACCGGGGGGGCCAGGCAGTAGGGCCCGTAGGGGCGCACCGGCCCCTTCGCATGAAATTCGCTGAACCCAATGCCGACGGTGAACCGGCCTGAGGGGTCCGTGACGAAGAGGTCGGCGGAGGTGCCGTAGAAGCTGGATCCGTGGCTTCCCCCGCCGACGGTAAGCCCGAGGTCGCCGTGCACCTCGAGCTTGGGCGGCGCGGACACGAGGGTCTGCTGCGGGGTTGCCGCGGCGGGGGGCGCGTAGGCGAACGCCGCCGAGGCCGGCGGTCCGTAGGCGATGGCCCGTGCGGCGAGTGCGTCCAGCGTCGAGCGCTCCCTTTCGGGTATCCTGTCGATCCCGGCCTCCACGCGCTCCTGTGGCGTGCGCCGCGCCGAGAAACTCGACTCGAACCCGGTGACGCCCCCCTCATGGGCGAGCGTGATGTCCCTTGCCACAAGTACATCCAGCTTGGCCACCTGCGGCGGGGTCAGCCTTGAGATGCCGCTTGCGGTCCGCTCCTCGGGCGAGAGGCCCCCGCTGAATCCCGAATCCGCGCGCACCACCAGCGCGAGCAGCATCGAGGCGCATGCCAGGGCGGTGCGGAGACGTATTGCGACGGGAAGGTGGGGAGGCATCCTACCAGTAGGACGCAGCGCGCGGCACAATGTTCCGGCGCCCGTCATGCCGTGTCGTAGTCCAGGTAGGGCCCCAGCCATTTTTCGGCCTCGGCAACGGCCCAGCCCTTGCGCTTGGCGTAGTCCGAGACCTGGTCCCGGCCCAGCTTCCCCACGCCGAAGTACTTTGAGTCGGGGTGGTTAAGGTACCAGCCGCTGACGCTGCTGGCCGGGCTCATGGCGCAGCTCTCCGTGAGGGTGATTCCCGTGGCCTCCTGCGCCCCCAGCAGCCCGAAGAGGACGGGTTTCTCGGTGTGGTCCGGGCACGCGGGATACCCCGGGGCGGGCCGGATTCCCCGGTATTTTTCCCTTAT
>CAYNLL010000592.1:0-2190 GCA_964398015.1 uncultured Opitutaceae bacterium
CCCCGAGGTCCCCCCTGCGCAGCGTCAGGTGGAAGCGGTAATCCTCAACGGGGAACAATTCGTGCAGGACAAGCGGCATGGGGTCCTCGATTTGAGGTCACATCGGGGTTCAAACTGCAAGCCGCCGCGCAGCGCCCACCTACCGGAGCTCCTTGCGGATCACCAGCTTCAGGCCCGACCAAACCTGGTCCACCGCGCACACCTTGATGTCCACCAAGCCGAGCGGGAACGCCAGCTCCCGGATCACGTCCTCGGTGATGTCCGTCGCGACCCCCGAGCTCTTCTTGGGCCAGGACACCCAGATCACCCCGTCCGGGGCGATCTGCCTGCGGTAGGCGCGAAGCCGTGCCCCCAGGTGGGTTCTCTTGGACGAGAAGAGGTGCGCAAGCGGCATGCCTTTCCCCGCGGCCGAAAGCCATTTCACCCTGATTTCGGCCGGAAGTTCCAACAGGGCGGCGTAGCCTGCGGGGCCGCCGTCGACGAAGGCGCCGGCCCCATCCTTGTAGCCGAGCTTCTTCCAGAGAGGCGTGCCGGAATATCCCGCCATGCGGATCCCCTACACGCCCGGCCGGCCGGTGCCAAGTCCCGGCCGCGCCCCGGGACAGGCGCGAGGCTTCGCGGGCGCGGAGGCGGGGCCCGCCCGCCTCATCTCGCCGCGAGCGCCGTGCCGCTCTTCACGGCGAAGTAGAGCGCAAAAACAGCCAGTCCCCCGCCGAGGGCGACCGCCGCCCAGTAAGAGAGAGGGGCGTCGCGGGCCGCCACCCAGCCGCCGAGGAACTTCCGGGCGCGCCCGGTCCTCAAGGCCTGGACGACGTAGAACGCGTAGAACGCGGCCACCGCGACCGAGAGGACGAACCTGGGCAGGATGTTTCCCGTGGAGGCCACGCCCGACGTTGAGGGGACCGCGCGGGGCCGATCAACTCCATTCGGCAGCGCTCGCTTCCTCCCGGCCGCCCCAAGGGGCCTTTTCTAGTCGTTTTCCCCACGGCGCCTTCCTAATAAGGGGAATGACGCCCGAGCGACAGGTCCCGCCGAAGGCAGCCCCGGCGCGCGGCGCAATAGAGGCCCATCCGGTGTACGGGCAGGTGCAGCGGTTCCTGCGCTTCATCGTGAGCGAGCCCTCCGAGGAGCTGTACGCCCTGGCGGGCGCGAACAAGGAGCGCGTGTGCGCGGAGATCATCGCCGACGTGGTCGAGAACGTCGAGAGGCCCGAGCCCGTGGTCGCGGTCAGGAGGCGCCTGGCCAATTACACGAGCCTGACGGCCCAGGACGAGGTGCTGGTCCTTGCCCCGGGGGCGGGCGCCTTTCCCGGGATTACGGGCGAGCTCTGCGCGAGGGTGCCGGAACTGGCGCGGGCGAACCCCCGCCTCCGGGAGTTCCTCGCGGCGTGCCAGGGCGGGCCGGCGGAACCCATGGTCGATCTGCTGCGGGCGAGGGGCGCCCTGTTCAGCCTCTGGATGCGCGCCTACAACGTGGCGCGCATGCAGCTCGGCGACTGGGACAAGGACAAGAGCAGGGACTGGTTCGGCGCCTTCAGGATCGCCCAGGCGCTCCATTGCGAGTTCGCCTACAGGAAGGAACTGGGGATGCCGCCCAACCTGCAGTCGCTCGACAGGCTGACCGGGGGGATCGGGGAGTACATGCTCTACGGCGAGTTCGAGAAAGTCGTCCTGGAGGGCCACAGGGAGCCCCGGGCCGTTTGGGAGGCCAGGTGGGAGTCGGTCCTGCACTACCCCAGCCCGCTGGCCGGGCTGGACCTCTAGGGTCCGCCCCGCTCAGTACCGGTAATGCTCGGCCTTGTAGGGCCCGTCGACCGGCACCCCGAGGTACTTGGCCTGCTTCTCGGTGAGGCGGGTCAGCTTGACGCCGATCCGCTCGAGGTGGAGGCGGGCCACCTCCTCGTCGAGGTGCTTGGGCAGGCGGTACACGCCCGGCTTGTAGGTGTCCCGGTTCTTCCAGAGGTCGAGCTGGGCCAGCGTCTGGTTCGTGAAGCTGTTCGACATCACGAACGACGGGTGGCCGGTCGCGCAGCCGAGGTTCACGAGGCGCCCCTCGGCCAGCAGGTAGATGCAGCGGCCGTCGGGAAAGGTGAACGCGTCGTACTGGGGCTTGATGGTCACCCGCTTCACCCCCGGGGCCTTGTAGAGGCGGTCCACCTGGATCTCGTTGTCGAAGTGGCCGATGTTGCAG
>CAYNLL010000593.1:0-2188 GCA_964398015.1 uncultured Opitutaceae bacterium
AGGACGGCCTTGAGGCGCTCCTCGAACTCGCCGCGGTACTTCGCCCCCGCGACCAGGGCCCCCATGTCGAGCGCGAAGATCGTGGCGTCCTTGAGGCCCTCGGGCACGTCGCCCCTGAGGATGCGCTGGGCGAGGCCCTCGACGATCGCCGTCTTTCCGACGCCGGGCTCGCCGATCAGCACCGGGTTGTTCTTCGTCTTCCGGGAGAGGATCCGGATGGTGCGCCGTATCTCGTCGTCGCGCCCGATGACCGGGTCGAGCTTCCCCTTCTTGGCCCGGTCCACCAGGTCCACGCCGTACTTCTCCAGCGCCTGGTAGGTGGCCTCGGGATTGTCGGTGGTGACGCGCTGGCTGCCGCGGACCTCCTTGAGGGCACCCATGACCTTCGCGCGGTCGAGGCCGAAGCTCTTGAACAGCTTCTTCAGGGCGTCGGGCCTGCCGACCTCGATCAGGGCGAGGAAGACGTGCTCCACGCTGACAAAGTCGTCCTTGAGCGCCTTCGCGTCCTCCTCGGCCCTGGTGAGCACGTCGTTCACGGCCTGGGTCACGTAGACCTTCGAGGTGTCGACGCTTCCGGTGACCTTGGGCAGTCGCTCCAGCTCCCGCTGGACGGCCAGCTGCAGGGCGCTGGTCGAGAGCCCCATCTTCTCCACGAGGCCGGGGATGATGCCGTTCTCCTGGCTCAGCAGCGCCGAGAGCAGGTGCCACGTCTCGACCTCGTTGTGGTTGAGGCGGCGTGCGACCGCCTGCGCGTCAGTGACGGCCTGGCGCGACATCTGCGTGAAGGAATTGAGGTCCATTTCGTCCCCTTGCTGCATGGGATGCGCCAGCCTCGCCCCCGGGGCCGCCAGAGTGGGGCGCCCCGCCCGGCGGGCCCCGAGGAGGCCATTTCGGCACACACGGGGTCACGGACTGTGACAACAATGGCTCAGGCTCGATTTTTGCCGGGGACGACCCCAACCTCTTCCCACCCCTCCCGATGACCGACGAACTCATCCACATCCTCGGGCCGGCGCAGGTGCTGACCCAGCGGGAGGACCTGATCCCCTACTCCTTCGACGCGACCGCCGCCCTGAGGCAGATGCCGAGGGCGGTCGTCCTCCCAAGGACGACCGAGGAGGTCGCCGCGGTGATCAGGCTCGCGCGGCGCCACCGGGTCCCCGTGGTGGCGAGGGGAAGCGGCACGGGCCTGAGCGGGGGGAGCGTGCCCGTGCCCGGGTCGATCGTCCTGTGCCTGGTCAGGCTCGACCGGCTGGTCGAACTCGACGCCCGGAACTTCACGCTTCGCGCCCAGGCCGGGGTGCTGACGCAGGCGGTCTTCGACGCGGCCGACGCCGCCGGCCTCTTCTACCCGCCCGACCCGGGCTCCATGAAAATATCGACGATCGGCGGAAACGTCGCGGAGAACTCCGGCGGGCTCCGCGGGCTGAAATACGGCGTCACGCGCGACTACGTGATGGGCCTCGAGGTCGTGCTGGCGGACGGCGAGATCTGCCGGCTCGGCAGCAAATGCGTCAAGGACGTCGCGGGCTACAGCCTGAAGGACGTCTTCGTCGGCAGCGAGGGGACGCTCGGCATCGTGACGGAGGTGCTCCTCAAGCTCCTGCCGAAGCCCGCCGCGCGCCAGACCCTCCTGGCGACCTTCTCCATGATGGACGCGGCCGCAGAGGCTGTCTCGGCCATCATCGCCGCGGGGATCGTCCCGTGCACGCTCGAGTTCCTCGATTCGACGACGATCCGCTGCGTCGAGGACTTCACCCACGCGGGCCTGCCCGTCGGGGCGGAGGCGCTGCTCCTCATCGAGGTCGACGGGCATCCGGCGGCCGTTGCGCAGGACGCCGAGCGCGTCCGGGAGCTCTGCGTCCGCAAAGGCGCCGACACGGTCAGGCTCGCCGCCGACGCCGCGGAGGCGGCCCGACTCGCCGCGGCGCGCAGGAGCGCGTTTAGCGCGCTCGCCCGGGTGAGGCCCACCACCATCCTGGAGGACGCGACCGTGCCCCGGAGCGAGCTGGCGCGGATGATCCGCTTCATCCAGGAGGCCGCCGCCCGGCACCGCCTGATGGTCGCCACCTTCGGGCATTTCGGGGACGGGAACCTCCACCCCACGTTCCTGACCGACGAGCGGGACGCCGACGAGATGCACCGCGTCGAGCTCGCCATGGGGGAGATCTTCGACTTCGCGCTAGGC
>CAYNLL010000594.1:0-2178 GCA_964398015.1 uncultured Opitutaceae bacterium
TGCGCGGCGTAGCAAGAGCGGAGCCGGTGGCCGAGTTCGGTCAAGAGGGCGGTGGGGTCAGGGGCGGGCATCGCTTCGCTCCTTTGCTTCTGCCGGTGCCTCTTCCTTGTCCATGCCGTATAGCCGCATCCATGCGGCGACGTGCTCGACGTGCAATCGGTACTCGCGCTGCTGCTCTGGCGTATAGCCATTCTCTTCTGCGCACCGCTCGACGTGCTCCAGCCACCACGCTAGCGGTTTGGTGATGCAGCCGCTACTGACCATGCCTGGACCAGAGCAGCCGATACAATAGCGCTGCCCGCAAATCAGGATAGGTGTTTGCTTGATGGTGCCGCACCAGATGGTGCCGCCCCGGATGGTGCCGCCAAAAACGAGAGCCTTTGGGCCGACCATAGCCTTGGCGGCGACGTTGGCGGTCTCGCTAACCCAGCCGCCGCCATTCTCATGCTGATGCCAGCCCTCACGGCTACTCGGTAGCCGTGGGTGGGTTTTGCGGATGGCTTCCCACGCGGCATCGCGCTGTTGTTTTTCATCCGCTGTTTCAGTGCTCATTGCTTCGCTCCCTGAAAGTCCCCGCCGCGGCCCCGGGACGATCCCTTGCCAGGAAAAGAGCGGGGCACGACGGCGGGGAAAAGATTGGCGTACATCGTCCTACGGCCTTGGGGCCGCCCTGGCAAGGAGTTTGATGATGTTGGGATTCTAGCACTTTCGCTGGAGGGCGTCAAGGGCACTTGGCGCGGATTGTCAGGTGGCCTCTACCGGCTCCAATCCGGGCAAAAAGCAAGGTGCCGCAGTTCGTGATCGGCAATGGCTGTGCGCTCTTCGTCGGACTTCTCCGTCCACTGGTCGCCGTCGAGCGTCAATTCCACATCGAACCCACGAGCCACGCGCTGCTTGAGGTTGAGGATTTTGATACACGCCACGGCCGGAGAGCCGTTGACTACAATCGCCGGCCCTGTCGGGTCACCGTTGTCGTCACGGTTCGGATAGGCCATGAGCGTCTGCACCTGCACGTCGGCATCGCGCAGACCACCATAGAACTGCCCCATCGTCTTGCTCACGACAGCCAGCGTCTCTTTGTTCGCCTTTTGGTAAACAGGCATCGCATCGTCCTTTCGTGTTCAGCGGGTCGCCCCGCTACTCGGGTTACAAAATCTCAATCCACTCGCCATTCCGCAACTGAAGCATGTGCCAGCCGAAGGCGGGAAACAATCGCCGTGCGTCCAAGAACTTTGCCCTGGCCCTATCTTTGATGGCGAACCTGCCCGTGCCTTTCGTTTCCCGAAATTCGATATAGTCGCCAATCCATACGGCGAAGTCAGGCCAATACACTCCCCAGTCCGGTAGCCGAAAGGCAATGCTCTCATACTCCCATCGGTCAATGTTGCCGCTGATGCGTTCCTGCTCCAAGCGCTTCGCATACTCCCTCTCGCGGTCGCTCTTGAATTTGTCGGCCTCGCTGCGCTGCTGGTAGCGCGGGCCTTTCTTTTCCGCCTTCCCCTGGTGCCGCTCGATAAGCTGTCCAACGGTGGGCGACAGCACCGCGCGGTCGCCGAGCTTCGCCTGGAGAGCCGCGGCGTCGGATGCGTAAATGTTCATGCGTCATCATCCTCCGGTGCTATCTCGCCGGCATCCAGTGTTGCCATTGCTTTGCGGAATCCAGCGGCGGCAGTCTCGCATTCCTTCGCTAATCTTTCAGCCGCCAGCCGTGCTCCCGCCACGCCCGACTTCCGCACAAACGCCACGGCCGCACCGATATTGCCGGAATCCCACCTGGCTTGAATCGCCACGCCCGATGCCTCCTCAAAGTTCTTAACCGACTCTCTCAAGCAGAAGCTCGTATTCCTTACGTCTCTTTTCTCCCTCCATTGCCTTCGTCACGCGCTCGGAAATCATCGCGTCAACAGAATCCTTCGGGACCGTCACGGCCTCGGCCGCGCGGAGAATCGAGCAGAGCAGTAGCATATCTATAGGCTTTGCCTCCAGGTCTGGAGCCTGCCGAGTTATCTCTGCGGTTGTGCCGTCCACTTGAATTAGACCCCATGTTTTCGGAATCTCCGCTTCGGCAATCAGACCGCGCGGACACGCGACGAACCAATGGTGGCAATACTGTTGAATCTCCGCCGCCTTGTCGGGATGCGCGAGCTCGCGTTTCCAATCCGCTGGACTGACTTTGAT
>CAYNLL010000595.1:0-2173 GCA_964398015.1 uncultured Opitutaceae bacterium
AGAAGAGCCAAGTCGCCGCATGTAGGGCGAACTAAGCAGGGCTGAAGTCGCTGGCCAGAGGTTTCACCACGGAGACGCAGAGACACGGAGCAAACCCAAGATTGTGGCGCCGGGCTTGGCTGCAGGCAGCGCCGCCCCCAGCCTTTGAGGGCACAGAGATAAGTCTCTGGAGAGCTGAGGGTGCTGCGTCGCTGAGTCTGGTCAAGCTGAGAGCAGACGGCTGATAGCTGAAAGCTCCCCTACTCCCCTACTGCGGCTTCGGCATGGCCAGCGACCCGCGCGGCAAGTTCCGGGACCCGCGCTTCGTGAGCTTCATCAGCGAGAGCAACCGCAAGACGCTCAACACGGATTTTCAGGACGCGGTCCTTCGGGGCCGCAAGCTCGTCCGCTTCGCGCTCCTGGGAGCCGTCGGCTGCGCAGTCGCCTGGGTCGTGCTCGAGAGCGCCCACGCGCTCTCGATGTTCTAGCTCAAGCCGCCTCGCGCATCCGCTCGGGGGCGCGCGTCGGATTCTCGAACGCCAGGGGCCGGCCTTCCGCATTCAGGGTCGCGGGCTCGCGGCCGTAATCCGCCGCGAGAAGGGCGAGCGTGCCCCCCACCGCGAAGGCGGCCGCTGCCGCGACCGGATTGACCAGGAGGACGACAAATGCGGCGACGGCCGCGGGGGGCTCGAGCCAAGAGGGCTTTTGGACCTTCATCGCGACCGTGTTTCGTTGCCCCCTTCATGGCGCCCGGCTTGGCGCCGGGGCCGTGCGCGGAGGGGGCGGCTTGCGGCGCCTCAGGCCGCCTGCCGCAGCGCGGCACCTGCCGGGCTGAACGGAAGGATCGGCGCGTGGGTCCTCACGGGCTCGAGGGTGCGGCCGTAGTCGCCGGCGAGCATGGAAAGCGTGCCGATGACGGTGAAGGCGATGCACGCCGCGGTTGCGTTGAAGGGAAGCAGGACAAAGGCCACGACTGCGGCCAGGAGGGCGATGACGGGAAGAGCGTTGATTTTCATGTTCGGGTTGTTGTTACCGGGAGAACACGCCTGCGGCGAAAAAGTTACGGCCCTTGTGGCCCCATGGCGCCCTAAGTCCCCGCCCCGGGAGCCGCCGCGGCGGCGCTGGAGCCCGCGGGCCTGGCGCCCCACGTCGTTGATGGGGAGGGCACTTGCATCCCGGCCCGGCCGCGCACGCTCCCCGTCGGCTGTTGCAAAGCGCGCCCGGCGGGTGTGCGCTGTCCTCACCCCGCAGCCCAACCCCCCATGCCCATGAAACGATTCCTTCCCAGGTCGCTCTTCGCCGGCGCGCTCCTCCTCTGCGCGGCCGCTTCCGCCCAGGACCTGCCGTCCGCACCGCCCGAAACCCTCGGTTTCTCGCCGGAGCGCCTCCAGCGGATCGGCGCCGCCGTGCAGCAGAGCATCGACGAGAAGAAGATCTCCGGGGCGGTCACGCTGGTGATCCGCCACGGCCAGGTCGCCTGGTTCGACGCCCGCGGGATGGCGGACAGGGAGGCGGGCACGCCGATGAGGAAGGACGAGCTCTTCCGGATCTGCTCGATGACGAAGCCGATCACCAGCACCGCCGTGATGATGCTCTACGAGGAGGGCAAGTTTCTCCTCGGGGACCCGATCTCGAAGTACCTGCCCGAGTTCAAGGACCCCAAGGTGCTCGTGACGCCCGCGACGGGCCAGCCGTACACGATCCCCGCGTCGCGCGAGATCACGATCCGGGACCTGCTGCGGCACACCTCGGGCCTCACCTACAACTGGAACGTGGACGTGGGCAAGGCGTACGACGACGCCGGCGTCGCCAGCGGCCTTCTCCAGTACGACGGGACGATCGCCGACAGCGTGAAGCGCCTGGCGGGCCTGCCGCTCGTGGCGAACCCGGGGGACAGGTTCGAGTACAGCCTCTCGGTGGACGTCCTGGGGCGCCTGGTCGAGGTCGTCTCCGGTCTCCCCCTGGACGAGTTCTTCAGGACGCGCATCCTCGGGCCCCTCGGCATGAAGGACACCTGCTTCTACGTCCCCGCCGACAAGGTCGCCCGGCTGGCGGCCGTCTACTCCTATGTCGACGGCAGGGGCCTGAGCCGCTTCCCCGACACGCCGCAGGCCGAGGGCCTGCTGACCTACTCGGCGGACTATCCCTACCGCGGGCCGAGGAAGCTCTTCTCGGGCGGGGCCGGCCTCACGTC
>CAYNLL010000596.1:0-2172 GCA_964398015.1 uncultured Opitutaceae bacterium
TGTCACGAGCCTCGACCCCTCCCTGCTGCGCTGGGATTCCCGGCTCAGCTTGGACAGGCTGGCCCAGTTGAGGACCCCGATGCCCAGCACTCCCGCAATCACCACGGTGGAAACGGCGAGGAACTTGAGGCGGAGGTTGATTCCCCGCGTGGAGCCTTCCGCGTTCATGGCCGATCAGCCTGCGCGGACCCGCAATCGCAAACCATTCTCGCGTGCGCGCAAGACATCCCCTCACGGGAAAGGTCGAGGCGCCGGTCTTGGGGATTTGCGGTCATGGTCAATGCGTCGTGGACGCATCCTTAAAGGGTGCTTGTGTGCCGATTTTCAGACTGGGAGTGCCATTTGCAGAGGGAAAGAGAAGCGGACCGTGGCCGTAGCCCCGGCTTGGAGGGACAATCGGTGCACGGCGGCTTGAACTTTAGAAGAATTCCAATCACCTGGGCGGCGCCGGCCTAATGGGGGCCCTGTGCAATCGGGCGCCTCCCGTCCCCATCCCCCCTACTCCCCTCAGGCGCTCTGCCGCAGCTGGCCGCAGGCCGCATCGATGTCCGGTCCTCGGGAGCGCCGCAGGTGGGTCACGACCCCGCGACTCCTCAGTCGAGAAAGGAAGGCCTCCGTCTCCGCTTCAGTCGAGGGCACGTAGGTCTCGCCGCGCAGGCTGAGCCCGGTCGGGTTGTACTGCAGCAAATTGACGTGCATCCGGCGCCCCTCAAGGAGCCTGGACAGGTCGTCCGCCTGCGCCATCGCGTCGTTAACTCCCTGGAGCATGCAGTATTGAATGGAGACGGGCCTGCCCGTCGCCGCCTGGTAGCGGTCGGCCGCGGCCAGGATCTCGCGCACGCCAAACCGCCGCCCCGCGGGCAGCAGGCGGGCGCGCGTCGGGTCGTCCGGCGCATGCAGGGACACCGCCAGGTTGACGTTCAGCCCGGAGGCGGCAAGGGCCTCAATCCCTGAGACGATGCCCACGGTCGAGACCGTAACCTGCCCGTAGCCAAGGCCGCCCAAGTCGTTCCCCGCCATCCGCTCGATCGCCGGGAGCACGCCCTCCAGGTTCAGCATCGGCTCCCCCATTCCCATGAAGACCACCGTCCCCAGCCGGCGCCCTGCGGCCCGGGCCTCGCCGCGCAGCGCAAGGAACTGCACCACGATCTCACCGGAGGTCAGGTTGCGTTCGAACCCGGCCTTCGCGGTTGCGCAGAAATCGCACCCCATGGCGCACCCCACCTGCGAGGACACACAACCGGCCGCGCGGTCCCTCCTGTGCCCCGGCATGAGGACCGACTCGACCGTGCGCCCGTCGGCCATGCGGATCAGCAGCTTGGTCGTGCCGTCGGCGGCCACCTGCCGCGCCGCGACCGCCGCCTCGCGTCGCGCGGCGTGCTCAGTGAGCAGGCGTTCGAGCCCGGGCGGGAACCGCCTTCCGTTGGAGCCCGTCGTCACCTCCCCCCTGTAAAACGAGCGCAAGAGCGCGCCTGAATGGGACGGTTTGAAGCCTCCTTCCTCCAGCTGGCGCGCCAGCGTTAGGGGGGTGTGCTCCGAGAGGTCAGTCACGGCGCCAAGCCACGCAGCATTCCCCGCAAATGCCAAGCCGTCCGCGGCCTGGCGGGAAAGCCCGAGGTGGACCCGAACGCAATTGCCCCATTTGGCCCCCGCCTGCGCTGATCAGTAAGAGCGCCGGCCCGCAAGGGCCTGCACGAGGCGAAATGACGGGCCCTTGGCTCCGGAAGGGCGCCTAGTCAGTATTGATGCGCCGAAAAATCCCCAATATTTGTCGCGCCACCAGAGCACCCCCTACGCAGCGTTCGCTCCCGGCCCAATGTCACGAGCATCTGTGCAAATCCAAAAGACCCACGCCAACCGCGAATATACGCGAAGAATTGATCGAGTCATCGACTACCTCCGCGCGAACCTGGATCGCCAGGTGAAGCTGAAGGAACTGGCCAGAGTGGCCTGCTTCTCGGAATTCCATTTTCATCGAATCTTCGGTGTGGTCGCGGGGGAAACCTTGAATCAATTCACGAACCGGCTTCGTCTCGAAAAGGCCGCCCGGCTGCTGCGTTTCTCCCGACAACGATTGACCGATATCGCCTTGGAGTGCGGCTTCTCCTCGTCTGCCACGTTTTCGCGCGCCTTCCGCTCCGGCTACGACACGTCGCCCAGCCAGTTCCGAAA
>CAYNLL010000597.1:0-2170 GCA_964398015.1 uncultured Opitutaceae bacterium
CCACGTCGACGACGTTGTTGATCGGGCGCAGGCCCACGGCGCGCAGCCGCTCCTGCATCCACCCGGGGCTCGGGCCGACCCGCACGCCCGCCACCACGTGCGCCGTGTAGAGGGGGCAGTCCGCGGGGGCCTCCACGCGGACCGTCGAGAAGAGTGGGCTAGCGCCCGCGCCCACGTCGCCGCGGAACTTCTCCTGCGGATAGGCGAGGTCCTTCTTGAACCACGCCGCGAGCTCGCGGGCAAGGCCGAGGTGCGAGAGGCAGTCCGGGCGGTTCGGGGTGATCTCGACGTCGAATACCGTGTCGCCCGGGGGCAGCACCTGGTTGATCGGCGCACCGAGCGGGGGCCGCCCTCCGAGGATCAGCAGGCCCGCGTGGTCCTCCCCTATCCCGAGCTCCTTGCCCGAGCAGAGCATGCCGTCCGAGAGCTGGCCGCGGATCTTCGACTGCTTTATCGTGAAATTGCCCGGTAGAACGGCGCCGGGAAGCGCGACGGGGACGCGGTCGCCCACGGTGTAGTTCTGGGCGCCGCACACGATCGTGCGCACGCCCCCGGCCGGCCCGATGTCGACCGAGCAGACGGAGAGCTTGTCGGCGTTCGGGTGCTTCTCGCGCGTCAGCACCTCGCCGACGACCACATGCTCGAGCGGCGGCGCCCCGTGGGAGACCACGTGCTCGACCTCGAACCCGAGGAAGGTGATGGCGCGGGTGATCTCCTCCACCGGCGCATCCAGCGCCACGTAGTCCTTGATCCAGTTGAGTGAGATTTTCATCCGCGCGGCCGTCAGACGCCCCAGTTGAACTGCCTCAGGAGCCTCAGGTCGTTCTCGTAGAACACCCGGATGTCGTCGATCCCGTAGAGGGTCATCGCGAGGCGCTCGATCCCCATGCCGAACGCATAGCCCGTCCAGACCTCCGGATCGTAGCCGACCGACTTGAAGACCTCCGGATCGACCATCCCGCAGCCGCCGATCTCGATCCACTCCTTGTTCACCTTCGGCAGGTGGCGGGCCGACAGGTCGACCTCGAAGCTGGGCTCCGTGTAGCCGAAATAATGCGGACGGAAGCGCGTCTTGGTGCCGGGCCCGAGAAGGGCCTCGAACAGGTGGTCCAGGAGCGCCTTCAGGTCCCTCACGGTCACGTTGCGGTCCACGTAGAGGCACTCGATCTGGTGGAAGTTCGCGCTGTGCGAGGCGTCCGTCGTGTCGCGCCGGTAGACGCGGCCGGGCGAGACGATGCGGATCGGGGGCGGGCCCTTGAGCATCGTGCGCACCTGGACCGACGAGGTGTGGGTGCGCAGGAGGTAGCGCTCGCCGCTGCGATGCTTGGAGACGTTGTCGAAGTGCGCCCCCGCCGGGAAGTAGAACGTGTCCTGGGCGTCCCGGGCCGGGTGGTCGGGCGGCGTGTTGAGCGCGTCGAAGCAGTAGAACTCGGTCTCCACCTCCGGGCCGTCCGCCACGGTGAAGCCCACCTTGCGCAGGATCCGGCAGAGCTCCTCGCGCACGAGGGTCAGGGGGTGAAACGTGCCCGGCCCGGCGTCGATCGACGGGAGCGTCGGGTCGACCGGGCGGCCGAGGCGGGCGGCGAGCTCCGCCTCCTCCACCTGGCGCAGCGTGGCGTCGAGCAGCTCCTGGAGGCGGGCCTTGGACTCGTTGACGAGCCTGCCGAGCGCCGGGCGCTCCTCCTTGGGGACCGACCCCATCTGCTTCATCAACGCCGTGAAGGCCCCGTTGGGCCCGACGTAGCGCGCCTTGGCCGCCTCCAGCTCAGGGCGGCTGTGGACGTCCTGGAGTTCGGAGGAAGCCTTGGCGAGAAGCGAAGAGAGCTGCTCTTGCATCGCCGTCCTGCTCGCGCAGGTCAGGCCTTCGTTGCGGAGGCCTTGGTCTTGAGCGCCTCCCTGGCCTGCTGGACCAGGGCGCCGAAGGCCGCCTCATCGCGGACCGCGATGTCGGCGAGCACCTTGCGGTCGAGCTCGATGCCGGAGGCCTTCAGGCCCTCGACAAAGCGGCTGTAGCTGATGCCGGCGGAGCGGCAGGCCGCGTTCAGGCGCACGATCCAGAGGGAGCGCCATTCGCCCTTCTTTTTCTTGCGGTCGCGGTAGGCGTACTGCCAGGCATGCTGGACGGCCTCTTTCGCATAGCGGAAGAGCTTGGATTTGCTGCCGAAATAGC
>CAYNLL010000598.1:0-291 GCA_964398015.1 uncultured Opitutaceae bacterium
CAGCTCGACATGCTGAACACAATCTACGAGGCCAGCCAGTCGATGCTCGATCTGATCAACAAGCTTCTAGATACCTCCCCGCTCGAGGTCAGCAAGATTTCACTCAACGCGCAACCGACATCGCTTTCGGCGCTGGTGGAGGAATCGGTCAGGATGAACAACGCCACGGCGACACAGAAGGGTTCGACGATCGTGCTGAATGCCGGGGCCTTGCCGGAGGTGCTGAACATAGACGGACCGAGAATCCGGCAGGTTCTGGACAACCTGCTCGGCAACGCGGTCAAGTTCTCG
>CAYNLL010000598.1:301-1942 GCA_964398015.1 uncultured Opitutaceae bacterium
ACGATCGAGGAGAAAATTGCCCTTGGCCAGTGTTCTATTGCCGTTAGGGACCAGGGGCCGGGAATCCCCAAGGACGAGCACGACATGCTTTTCAAGGATTTCGGCCGCACCTCTGTCAGGCCCACCGCGGGCGAGCCGAGCACCGGGCTCGGCCTATCCATTTGCAAGGACATCATGCTGGCCCACGGGGGGACGATTCACGCGGAAAACTTGACTTTGGGTGGCGCCGAATTCCGCTTTACCCTTCCTTTCGCATTATGACGTTAAAGGGAAAGGTTCTCGTGGTGGACGACGAGGCGCACATCCGGAAGTTCGTCATCCAGCTCGTCAAGACGCTCGGCGAGCCCGAGATCCTGCAGGCGGCAAACGGCGAGGAGGCGCTGAATATCTACGAGAAGGAGAAGCCCGTTCTCGTGCTGCTCGACGTCAACATGCCCCGAGTCGACGGGATCGAAACGTTGCGCAGGCTGAAGCTCTTGGACCCCGATTGCATCGTCATCATGCTCACCTCGCTCGTTAACCGTCAGACGGTGGAGGCGTGCCTGCATCTGGGCGCGGTGGCCTATCTGCGCAAAGACAATCCCCCCGACGACATGACGATACGACTGAAGAAGGTCGTCGACAGCTTTCTGGGAGAGAAGCCGGTGCAAACCGGCCCACAATGAAGCCTCCCGATGAAGCCCTGCCGAGCCCCGAATCGGCCTCGGCTTCGCCCTTCACCGAGGTCAAATATTCCCTCCCCGAGTTGCTTCGGGATGTCCTGGTGGACCGTTCCTCAAGCCTTTTCTCGATGGAGAAGCTCGACCAGGACACGATCAGTCGGTTGTTCGAACAATACAACGCCCGCCGTGACTCAAGGCTTGGGAAAAAGTGAGTTTGTCGCGCTCCTTCGCGGCCGCGGTGGTGTTGATTTCGCCTCGAAGCTGGACGCCCTGGCGGAGAAGCACGAGTCGCCCCTGGACCTGCTCCAGGCCCTGATCGACCAGAAACTCCTCCTGAGGGAGGACGCCTGCCACCTCTGGGGCGACTTTCTCGGCATTGCGTACGTCGACGTGCTCGCTTCCGGCATCACCGACGAGGCGATCAGGATGATCCCGATCGAAATCGCCAGAAAGGTGCGCGCGATAGGCATCTACGTGATCGACGGCGTCCTCACCGTCGCCATGGCCACCCCGGAGGACGCGGGTCTCGTGCACAGCCTCGAGAGAATCGCCCAGATTCCCCTCAGCCCCGTCTTTAGCCTTCCGTGCGAGATCGAGGATGCGATCTCCGTCCTCTACAGCACCGAGCGTTCGATTACCGATTCCATCGCCGCGCTCGAGCGGGATGCCCTGTTTTCCGACCCCGACCTGGCCATTGAGAAGATCTCGGAGCTCGCAGAGACGAGGACGCTGGCGAATGTGCTCGAGGAGATCCTCTATTTTGCGCTGCGCGAGCGCGCTACGGACATCCATATTGAGCCGCAGGAGATCCTTTCGCGCATCCGAGTTCGCATCGATGGCTCGTTGCGCGAGATCCTGACGTTCCCCCGGGTGCTGCACCGCGCCGTGATCTCCCGGCTCAAGATCCTCAGTGACCTGAACATCTCCGAGTCCCGGTTCCCGCAGGACGGGCGATTCTTCATTCCAATGGGGACGGACC
>CAYNLL010000598.1:1952-2170 GCA_964398015.1 uncultured Opitutaceae bacterium
GACCGGGCCAACTTCCGGCTGTCGTTCATTCCAACGATCCGCGGCGAAAAGGCCGTCATCCGGGTGCTCGCGTCCGCCACAAAACGCATGAGCGTCACGCTGGATACCATGCTCATGTCGCAAAGGATCCTCCAGCCGTTCCGCCGTCTGATCAGGAGCCCGAGCGGCATCATCTTCGCCACCGGCCCCACAGGATCGGGCAAGACCACCACGCTCTA
>CAYNLL010000599.1:0-2161 GCA_964398015.1 uncultured Opitutaceae bacterium
TAGGGCTTCTCCTCCTCGCTCGAGTTCGACCGGTTGATGCGCATGACGACGCTGGAGGCCAGGATTGGCCTGCCCGGATGGGAGGCATTCATGTGCCTGAGGACCCCCAGTCGGGCGATCACGGCCTCGGCCGGCTCGGGCGACACCCGCGACGGGATGAGGCCTCCGTAGGCCAGGGTGTCGATTGCGACCACTGCCGCGTCCGCCTCCGGGAAAGTCCCGGCCAGCCAGTCCACCAGCCCGGCATGCCGGCTGGCGCGCCAGGGATTGCCCAGCCACTCGCGCGGCGGCAGGAGGATCTCCATGCCCGCCGCCCGCCCGAGATAGCGCGGGTAGTCGTAGTTGACCGGGCGGTCATCCATCGGCAAGACCGCCACCCGCTTCATGCCAGGACCCTTGCCTTGCCGCCCTCGGCCAGCCTCTCCAGCTCCCTCATGCACAGGTACAGGGCGCGGGGGAGATGGAAGCATCCCTTCCATTTTCCGCCCTTGAGCGGCAGCAGCACCTCCCCGCGGCGGTCAAGGTACCCGTACCATTCGCCGAACTCGGGGTCGGGAAAATGCCCCCAGGCGTACGCGCTCACCCGCTCGTGCCACGACCAGCAGGCCTCCCGGCCCGTCAGCCGGAAGCCCCTCAGGAGCGCGACCATGGTCTCCAGGTGGACCCACCAGAGCTTCTGGTCCCATTCCAACTGCTGGGGGGGATGGCCCCTCGCATCCAGGAAGTAGAAGATGCCCGCCAACTCCTTGTCCCAGCCGAGCTCGAGCGTGTGCAGGACCACCTCGACCGCCCTCTCCGCAAGGGCGCGGTCGCCCCTGCGCTCCGCGATGTCCATGATGAACCCCATGGCCTCGATGCCGTGGCCCGGGTTGAGCAGGCGGCCCTCGAAGGAATCGAGCTTTCGCCCGTCCGGCGCCGCGTGCTCGTGGAGGACGTGCCGGTCCGCGTCCAGAAACGGCGAAAATACGTCTTGGATGCAGGTGTCGAGCATCCGGTCGAATTCCCCGGGATCGAGCATCCACTCCAGCTCCTGGGTCACGTTCGCAAGGATCATGGGCAGCGCCAGGGACACCATGGGTCGCGTGCCGGAAACCGCCTTTGAGAACCTTCCCTTCGGGTTGCCCCTCCGCCCGAGGATATTCGCGTAGGTCCGCTCCGCCACCCCCCTGGCCTTCTCGTCGCCCGAGGCCAGGGCGAACGCGCTCAACGCCATGGCCGCAAAGCAGTCCGAGAAGATATTGTAGGGCTGCACGAGGGGCCGGCCGCCTCGGTCGAGGCTGAAGTACCAGTTTCCGCCCTCGTCGCGCCCGTGGCTCAACAGGAATTCCGCCCCATGGCGCGCGATCTCGAGCCAGGAGTCGCGCTTCTCCAGCCGGCTGAAGAGCGCCGAGAACATCCACACCTGCCTGGCCTGGAGCCAGACAAACTTGTCGGTGTCATAGGCCGACCCGTCCCGTCCCAGGCACGTGAGGAATCCCCCGAACTCCCGGTCCACGGAATGCCTCTCCCAGAACGGAATGACGTCATTAAGGAGCGCAGCGCGGCACCGCCGCGCCATCCCGGCAAAGTTCTCGGCCGTGGGCGTCATCGAGGGAGCCGATTCATCCGGCCCGTTGATCTCTCGGGCAGTCCTCCCACGTCCCTCCTCTTCCTCCCCTCCGTCCGTTGCAGAAACGTCCGCCTGCATGCCGACGGTTGAGCTGCCGTGTTCATGTGCGGATGGATCACGAAGTCTGGGCGCGCCTTTGCGGACTGTCCAACAAAGACCGGATCCACCCTCGACGGCGGCGGGGACCTGGCGCGGGCCTGCGGCGTTTGAAACATCTTTAAATGTTCAGGCCCCGCCGCGTAGTATGCGGTCAGCCCGCTATCCCTCCGAGGGGCCCACCCCATTGCCCGCAACCCCCGCCAAGGCATCGCAGGAGACCGCCCCGGAGATCCTGGGGTTTCGCGAGAAGTTCTCGTACGGCTTCGGCAACATGGCGTCCTGCCTTTACTGGCAGACGTTCATGCTGTACCTGACGATCTTCTATACCGACGTGTTCGGTATCGGGGCGGCGGCGGCGGGCACGATGATCGGGCTGAGCCGGAGCACGGACGCGTTCTTCGATCCCGTCATGGGCATGCTCGCCGACCGCACCCGGTCCCGGTGGGGCAAGTT
>CAYNLL010000600.1:0-2161 GCA_964398015.1 uncultured Opitutaceae bacterium
GCGCGGTGCTCGGCGGCGAAGAAGTCCATCAGCTGAAGGAGACCTTGGGCGCGCTGCGCTCGGTCGGGTCCTCCACGTGGAACAGCTCCGCCGGCTGGAACCCGAACATCCCGGCCAGGGCGACGTTCGGGAAGGTCTCCCTGGAGGTGTTGTACGCCATGACCGAGTCGTTGTAGGCCTGCCGGGCGAAGGCGACCTTGTTCTCGGTCGAGGTCAGCTCCTCCGTGAGCTGGAGCATGTTCTGGTTGGCCTTGAGGTCCGGGTACTGCTCGGACACCACCATCAGGCGGCTGAGCGCGCCCGTGAGCCCGCTCTCCGCCGACACCAGCCCCTTCATCGCGTTCCCGTCGGCCGGGTTGGCCGCTGCGGCCTGGGAGGCCGCATAGGCAATGTTGCGGGCCTTCGTGACGTCCTCGAGCGTCTCGTGCTCGTGCTTGAGGTACCCTTTTGCCGTCTCGACCAGGTTGGGGATCAGGTCGTACCTGCGCTTCAGCTGCACGTCGATCTGAGCGAAGGCGTTCTTGAACTGGTTGCGCAGAGCGACGAGGGAGTTGTAGATGCCCACGGCCGAAAGGGCCAGGACGACGACGATCGCGGCGAGAATGCCGAGGATGATGAGTGCTGTCATGGGAACCGCATGTTGAATTGGGGGGTCTGCGGGGTCAATTGAACTTGGGTCGCTCCAGTACCGGGTTGATTGTTGGCCCTTGGCGGACAAGGTTTAAGACGCCTTCCATGCGATTTCCGACCGTCCTCGCCCCGCTGCTCGCCGCATCCGTCTGCCTGGGCGCCGCGGGGCCGCTCAACCCCCCCGTGCCGCTCGGGGCGCCGGCGGCCGCGGTGTCGCCGGGGGACGCCGCCCTCGCCCTGGCGTCGGCCCAGCGCGCCCAGTCGCTCGGGTTCCCGTCGACGGCGATCACCCTCTACCGCTCGATGCTCGCCGTCCCGGGCTCGGACGCGGGAAGGATCACCCTGGCGCTGGCCTCGGCGCTGCTGGACGACGGCGACGTCGCCGGTGCGAGTCGGGCGCTCGACGCCTACGCGGGCCCGCGCGGCGCGGGCTGGCACCTGAGGGCGGGCCTGGTGGCGGCCCATTTGCAGCGCGTGGAGCAGGCGAAGGCCGAGCTCGCCCTGGCCAGGCCCGACGAGCTCGAGCCCGCGGAGCGGGGCTGGCACCTCTTCCTCCAGGCGATGCTGGCCGACGCGGCCAACGAGCCGCTGCGTGCGGCGGGCTACTACCAGCAGGCGGCCGCGGCGGCGCAGTCCGACCTCGAGCGGGCGCGCTTCCTCCTCGCCGAGCAGCAGGTGCGGCTTCGCTCGGGCGGCGTGAGCGACGCGCAGCTCGAGGCCGACAGGAAGAACGCCCTCGCCTACCAGAGCCAGAAGATCGGCTACGGGTTCACGCGCGAGTACGCGATCGCGCTCAACGAGGCGGGCCGGCGGGCGCAGGCGATCGACGTGCTCCAGAACGGGCTCAGGGTGCTTCCGCCCGAGGAGCGCGCGGAGGCGGACCACTACAGGCTGCTCCTCGGCCTGGTCGCCGGGGCGGCCGAAGGGGTGGGGCGCCACGAGCTCTTCGAGCTCCTGTCCTCGGGCTCGGACCCGGACCGCCAGAGGATCGCCCTGCAGCTCCTGGTGCGCAGCTCCCAGTCGGGCGCGCAGACCAACGAGCTCACCGAGAGGCTCGGGCGCCTCATCGGCGAGCCGCACCCGCATCCCATCCTGGAGAGCCTTCTGCTGTGCCGCGCCCAGATCCTGCTCGGCGAGGCCCAGCTCGGGCAGGGCGAATCGGGCCCCCTCTACGCGCGGGCCGAGGAGGACGCGCGCGCCCTCCTCGAGAAGTTCCCGGGCTCGCCCCTGAAGGCCCAGGCCTACGCGGTCCTCGCCGGATCGGCCTGGGAGCAGCAGCGCTACCGCACCGCCGCGGACTACGCGTTCAAGGCGGGCGGCGAGCTCCCGCCGGGCCCGGTCCGCTCGGAGTTCGACGTTCTGGTGGCCGAGGCGTGGTTCAGGGCGGGCCTGCACGGCAAGGAGTCGGGCGACCTGAGCGACTTCAGGAGCGCGGCGGACGCCTATGCGGCGGCCCTGCGCTCCCACCCGGAGGGCGTGCGCCCGGGCCTCCTCATGTTCCAGCGCGTCCAGTCCGAGATCGAGGCGGGCG
>CAYNLL010000601.1:0-2146 GCA_964398015.1 uncultured Opitutaceae bacterium
CCAACTTGTAGTAGGCTTCCTTAAGAATTTCCAGGGATTGCGTGTCGCTGGGCTGCGATTGGACGATGACTTGAAACATCTCAATCGTTTGCAGCAACTGCGCTTCTTCAGCGGAATTTAATTTAGGCGCGGCCATGTATAATTGAATTTGCCATTTTCACTTCAGCAAGTTCATTGCCAAATTAAAAGGTACCCGCCCCCAAAGCAATCTAAAGCGGCGCAGACTGGGCCGGGTGGAACGCGCGACCCCCCGTCCTGAAGGTCATCCTGCCCGACAGCCCAGCCAACAACTCGCACTGAATAACGACCATTTTCGCCCGTCAATTATCCCTTCCCACGTCCTGTCGATCCGGTTAAGCCCATCAAAATCCAGTTTCCCGACAGCATCTTCCCGCTATCGCATCGCGAAAAAACGGCCTCGAAAGATAATATCCATCCGCTATCCAAAATCGGATCACTATGCTAAGTAAGACCGCATTTGCAGGCAACATCGCGTTTCCATTTCGTGTTAGCCGCTAACGTGCATCTCTTCCGAACCATGTTAATCTGAAATCAAAAACGATTTATGAAACACCCTCCGATCCACGATCGTCCTGGTTTCCGCGTCACTCAGCCCTTGTCTGACCAATTAAACCACTTTAACCCCGGTTAAACCCTTATAACCCATCAAAAACAGAAATATATTTTTCCCCCAACGGAAGAATTTTGTCCTTCTCCCGTGATGGCCGCTCTTTTGCAGTTGTGCGGGGCGCGCTTCATGATAAACATCTCCGTGTTGGAACTACCCGTGCCCATAATGACACCTGGATCCGGCGAACGCCTTTTACGCTTCGTTGGAGATAAGGTGTTGTTTGGGCTTCAGTTAAAGGATAAAATGCCGGTTCCTGGCCTTTGGCAGGCGCGACTGCGTACCAATTTGGGACGGGCGGCGGCGCGGCGGCATGAAATCATTGCCGGCCATGCGGGCGGCGTGGCCGCTGCAGGCGCTTCCTGGCGGGATGTGCCCATGCAACGAACCCGGGAAGGCTGGCAGATTGAACTGCCGCTGGCAGAGGTCGGCTTCTTCAAGGCCAAAGCCTACTTGGTGGACGAGAAAAAATGGCAGCATTGGCCGGAGGGTTCGGATATCGGGATTTCGGTTCACCCTGACTTCGCCCGCACCGCCAACACGATTTATTGCGCATTTCCCAGGCTTTTTGGCGCCACCAAGCCGCTGGCGACCACGGCGGACAAACCTTTGGAGAAACAGTTAACCCAACTGGAAGCGCTCGGTTATGCCACGCTGCCCCCGTCTGGAACGTTCCGTGATCTAACCCCGCAGCTGCCTCATATTGTGCAGCAATTGGGCTGCCGGATCATTCACCTTTTGCCGGTGCATCCGACCCCGACGACCTACGCGCGTTTTGGCCGGATGGGGAGCCCTTATGCGGCGCTGGATTTTACGGCGGTTGACCCGGCTCTGGTGGAGTTTGACCAACGGACCACGGGCATCGACCAGTTTTGCGAGCTGACGGCTGCGGCCCATTGCCTGGGCGCGCGCGTCTTCATTGACATTGTCATCAACCACACGGGGTGGGGGTCGACTTTGCAGGAGAATCATCCGGAATTCTTCTTAAAGGACGGGAAAGGCCGGTTTGCCAGCCCGGGCGCGTGGGGCACCGTTTGGGAGGATTTGGTGGAATTGGAACAGTGCGATGCCTCGCTCTGGGACATTATTGCCGATTCATTGCTCACCTGGTGTCGCCGCGGAGTCGACGGTTTTCGCTGTGATGCCGGGTACAAAATCCCGGTGGGGGCCTGGCAATATATCATTGCCCGGGTGCAGGACGAATTTCCGCAGACCATCTTTTTATTGGAAGGATTGGGCGGCTCATGGGAAATAACCGAAGCTCTGCTCACCGAAGGCGGCATGCATTGGGCCTACTCGGAGCTATTTCAAAATTATTCCCCCCGCCAGATTGCGGACTACCTCGATTATGCCAATCGCCAGGACGAGCGGGTGGGGACGTATGTTCATTATAGTGAGACGCATGACAACAACCGACTGGCCGAAAAAGGCGCGACCTGGTCGCTGCTGCGCAACCGGTTGTGCGCATTAACGAGTCCAGCCGGCGGGTATGGTTTTACGTGCGGAGTGGAGTGGCTG
>CAYNLL010000602.1:0-2145 GCA_964398015.1 uncultured Opitutaceae bacterium
CCATCCAGGAGAATCACGCCCGACGTCGGATCGTATAGCCGCGAGAGCAACTTGACCAGCGTCGTTTTTCCCTGGCCGTTTTCGCCGACCAGTGCGATCCGCTCGCCGGCTTCTATTCGAAAATTGATCTTGTTCAAAATCAGCCGCGATGATCCCGGATAATTGAAGCTAACGTTCCGGAACTCGTAGCCTTCCCGCATCGGCCGCGGGGCCGGCAGCGCATTGAGGCGCGAGCTGATGCGCGGCCTGACAGCGAAGAACTCCAGCAGATCGGTGAGGAACAGCGCCTGGTCCGCGATGCTGGAGGCGGTCGAGAAAATCTGCTGAATGTTATTGCTTGCCTGCAGAATCGCTCCGGCAAGAAAGTACAGCGTTCCAATGGAGAGCTCACCGTGCACCGTCCGCCAGATTACCCATGCATAGGCGGCATAATAGCCCAGCGTGCCGAGCACAGTAAGCAGTGCGCCGATTCGAAGACGACGCCCAGCGAGATGCACATTTTCGCGATAGATATCATCGGAGAGCCCGGTGAATCGTTCGGCCAGAAAGTTGCCGAGGCCGAACAGCTTCAACTCCTTTGCCGCTTCCTTGCTGCCGCCCAGTATCCGCAGGTAATCAAGATGACGACGGACCGGAGTCTGGCGGAAGTTCTTGGCGTATTCCAGAAACGCGAAGTGACTCTCACCCAAAAACGCCGGAACGGTTCCGGCGATTAATACCACGAGTAACCAGGGAGAAAAGTAAACGATGGAAATTGACAAAGAGAGAGTGGTCACAACCAGTTGCAGCAGGCGGCCAAGAGACTGGATCATCCCCAGCCGATCCGTGGCCTGCACGCGGGCACGCTCAAGACGGTCGTAGTAGAGAGGATCCTCATAGGCGGCCAGATCCAGGCTCGCCGCATGGCGCATTACCTTGATGCTGACGTGGCGTGTGTATTTGTCAGCAAGAAGAGAGTCGAGATAATCCACCACCCGTGCGAGTATGCTTCCGAATGCAGCCAGAGCGAACTCAGCGCCGACCAGCCACCACAACATTCGGGGAACAGGCTGGTGGTGTCCCAGCACCCAGACGATCTTGTCGATGATGAGCCGGCTGATCGCCAGCATCGCGATTGGCAAAAGCGCGGTGAGGATGCGGAATACGAGCCCGAGAGAGACGACCATGCGCCCGGCCTGCCAGACGATATTGAGCACTGGCGGGAGTTTGCGCAGTGCCGCGATACGTTCCTCCCATGGCATCCTGAAGTGTTGTTTTTCGCCGCTCATCGTGGAAATAGATTGGATGCACAATCCCCGCGCCTTGCTGGTTCAGCGCCCTGCAACAGCACGCAAGAAAAAATGCAACCGGGATCAATGGAATTCATATCCGGGCTTAAGTTCACAGCGATAAGTGCTGGTGCGGTTCTGCTCAAGCTTTTGGCTGCATTGAGCCCAGCTCATGCACAGATCCGGGCCAAGCGGGAAGACAATTTGCGTTCCCTCGACCTCGGCCTCAATGCTTACTCCCTGTGCCTCCGCGGGTAACGTGAAATTCAGGTCGCGGCCTAGAATCGCAGGGAAAAACTCGCGAGTACTATCCCCTGTCATCGGGTGAACGACTTCAGCCTCCACCAGGAATGTCACCGGATCAGACCAATCGCGAACCGAAACATTGAATACCCGGCCACCTTCCGAAAGGCCGTCGGAGTCGACCTTCGCGAAAGGGCACGGCCCGGCGATGCATGAGACTCTCTGGTTCCTGAACGTATTGCCCTGGCCGGCATCGAGCGACATGGCAGCAATGGTGGCTTTCCATTTTTCATCGGGCGAGCAGGGCCCTTGGCCGCTGCAACGGATATTGCCCGTATTCGTCACCTCGAAGGTCTTCTCCAAGCTTCCTACATCCGCCGTAGTCGAGTTCTTAACTGAATAGCGGATCGAGACCTGCGAGATCGACTTCGACGGTCCGCTCGGAACAACAATTGCCACACGGGGCGTCATCCGCACAACGTACAGCATCTTAGCGGCCGGCCAGGTCATGGTTTCCGATTTGTAATCTGGATGTCGAAACACCAACTCGATAGGCTGATTTCGCTTTAGCCCAGGAATCAAACGGAGATGAAACAGTCCTGATGCATCGGTCTTGCTGCTGTGCAACGCAATT
>CAYNLL010000603.1:0-2142 GCA_964398015.1 uncultured Opitutaceae bacterium
ACGGGCTCGACTTCGCGGAGCGCTACCGGAACCTCCCCTGCATCGGGGTCCTCAGTCCCCAGCTCCAGAACTCGCCCGCGTGGGCCTGAGGCGCCGGCCGGGCACCCGGGCCAGCTTCTTGTAGGCGCCCGACTTGAGCGACTCGATCTGGTCGCGGATCACGGCCGCCTTCTCGAACTCCAGGCGCGCGGCCGCCTCCTGCATCTCGTCCTCGAGCTCCGAGATCACCGCCGCCACGTCCTGCTCGCCCTCCCCGGCCGCCGCCGCCTCCGCGTCGCGCTCCCCGGTCCCGTCGTAGGTCTGCAGGCTGGCCTGGGCGCCGCGCCTGACGCTCCGGGGGGTGATCCCGTGCTCGGTGTTGTACGCGATCTGTCGCGCGCGGCGGCTGTTCGTGATCTCGATCGTCCTGGCGATCGACCCGGTGATCGTGTCGGCATACAGGATCACCCGGCCCTTCTCGTGGCGGGCGGCGCGCCCCGCCGTCTGGATCAGGCTCGTCTCGCTGCGAAGGAAGCCCTCCTTGTCGGCGTCGAGGATGGCGACCAGGGCCACCTCGGGAAGGTCCAGCCCCTCGCGCAGGAGGTTGATGCCGATCAGGGTGTCGAAGTTGCCGAGCCGCAGGTTGCGCAGGATCTCGATCCGCTCGATCGTATCGATGTCGGAATGCAGGTACTCCACCCGGACCTTGGCCTCGCGCAGGTAGGTCGTGAGGTCCTCCGACAGGCGCTTGGTGAGGGTCGTGACGAGCGTGCGCTCGCCGGCCGCCGCGGCGGCCTTCACCTCGCCGATCAGGTCCTCGACCTGCCCCTTGATGGGGCGGATCGCGATCTCCGGGTCGAGCAGCCCCGTGGGCCGGATCACCTGCTCGGCCACGACGGACGAGCGGGAGACCTCGAACGCGGACGGGGTCGCCGACACGTAGAGCGTCTGGCCGGTGATCCGGTCGAACTCCTCGATGCTCTGCGGCCGGTTGTCGAGCGCCGACGGCAGCCGGAAGCCGAAGTTGACGAGCGTCTGCTTCCTCGAGCGGTCGCCGTTGTACATCCCGCCGATCTGCGGGACCGTCGCGTGGCTCTCGTCGATCATCAGCAGGAAGTCCTTCGGGAAGAAGTCCACCAGGCACGAGGGCCGGTCGCCGGGCTTGCGGTTGCCGAAGTGCAGCGAGTAGTTCTCGATCCCGTTGCAGAATCCCATCTCCTGGAGCATCTCGAGGTCGTAGTTTGTCCTCATCTTGATCCGCTGCGCCTCGAGGAACTTGCCATTGGCCTCGAACCAGGCGACGCGCTCGACGAGCTCGGCCCGGATGGAGGCTATCGCCGGGTCGAGCGACCCGCGGCTCCTCACGTACTGGTTCGCCGGGTAGAGGTCGAACTTCTCGAGCTTGCGGATGACCTCGCCCGTCAGCGGCTCGAACTCGCTCACCTCCTCCACCGTGTCCCCGAAGAACTCGACGCGCAGCCCGTGCTCCATGTACGCGGGCATCACGTCGACCACGTCCCCGCGCACCCGGAAGCGCCCCGGCTTCAGCTCGTAGTCGTTCCGATCGTAGATGTTGTCCACGAGGCGCTCGAGGAACTCGTTGCGGCCCAGCTCGCCGCCCTTGCGGATCGAGATCCGCAGCTCCGTGAAGTCCTCGGGCGAGCCGAGGCCGTAGATGCACGAGACGCTGGCGACCACGATCACGTCGCGCCGGCTCACGAGGGAGCTCGTCGCCGATATCCGCAGGCGCTCGATCTCCTCGTTGATCGAGGAGTCCTTCTCGATGTAGGTGTCGCTCGACGGGATGTAGGCCTCCGGCTGGTAGTAGTCGTAGTAGCTGACGAAGTACTCCACCGCGTTCTCCGGGAAGAAGCCCTTGAACTCCGAGTAGAGCTGCGCCGCCAGGGTCTTGTTGTGGCAGATGATCAGCACCGGCCGCTCGCAGCGCTGGATGACGTTCGCCATCGTGAAGGTCTTCCCCGAGCCGGTGACCCCGACCAGGGTCTGGTAGCGGTTTCCTGCCTCGATCGACCCCACCAGCTTCTCGATCGCCAGCGGCTGGTCGCCGGTCGGTTTGTACTCGGAACTCAGCTTGAATAGCATGGTCAATGCCGATGACATCTGGCAACGTCCCTCCATGTCAAAGGCCGTTGTCTCGACCCT
>CAYNLL010000604.1:0-2142 GCA_964398015.1 uncultured Opitutaceae bacterium
TTGGTCACTTCGTCGCTGATGGTGATTTTCAGGTTGTAGATGCCGGGATCTACGTTGGCGAGGGCCATGCCTTTCTCTATGGTGATCTGGTCGCCGGTGGTGGCGTAAGTGGTGGAGGCTTCGTCTACGTGCAGGATGGATTTGCCGCTTTGCATGTTGACGATGTCGTAGGTGATGGTGGCGTGAGGCTTGTGGCTCTGCGGGTCGGGTTTGAGATTGTAGATCTGGAGCCAGATGTTGAGGCGCTGCTTTTGATCGAAGGTGGCGGGCTTGCCGTTGGAGGGCTCCGGACGGGGGCGGATCCTGGTGTCTCCCAGGACGAAGCTGCCGGCGCCGATGTTTTTGACGGGGACTCGCTCCATGAGGTCGGCGAGAATGAGCGACGAGGAGGCTAGTTTTTCTTCGTCGAACTCGGGGACTCGAAGGGAGCGGACCAGGGTTCCGACGCGGTCGCCGTTAACGTCCTTGAGGGCGAGGTCGATTTTGTACATGCCGGGCTTGAGCGGGACGGTCTTCCAGTACATTTGGCTGCTTTGCATGATCTTCGGCAGCAGGTCGCCGGGCGTATCGACGGCGACGGTGTCTTCAAAAGTGGTGATGATGCGGCCAGCTAGATTGGAGATGCGTCCGAAGATGTTGACCGAGGCGCGCTGAATGCCTTCTTTCTGGATAAAGGTCATGTCACTGGCTTTGATCTGAATGGTGATGGGAACCAGGACGGTGTCCGAGGTTAGTTTGACGATGTCGGTGCGCACGTCAAAGGGCATCAGGTTGTAGCGGATGCGTGTGTTGACCTTCTCCTCGAGATCCTTGAACTGGACGGGCGGAGGCGCATTGAGCTTGGACATGCGCTCGAGTGCGTCGAACTGATGATTGCCGTGCTGCGTGCCATTGGGATCGCCGGGAATACCGGACATGCGCGTGGCGCGAGAACCCATGCCCATCTGCTCCATCTGGGTGGCCCCGCCGCCGGGGGTGTGGAGCAGGGCATCCTTCTCATTGGAATCGGTTGCGATGTGGTAGTCGTTGCACATGCAGGCATCGACGAATTCGATGGTGACGTCGTCTCCGATGCCTTCGAGATGGCGGTAGCGCCAGGTTTCAAAGGGATAGGTGGAGGTGCTTCCGCCGCCCTGATTGCCGGGGCGCTGATAGGTTCCGCCGGAGGGATGGGATTCGATCTCGTCGGGCGCTCCCCAGGAGATGTACATGTGGCCGCGATCGGTTCTCCAGCCGGGGATGCCGGCCGAGAAGTGCTCGTTGGCATAGGCGAGGCGGCGATAGTGCTCCTCGCGGAATTCGTTTTCATCCGTTTTGGGTGCGGGGTCGCGACGCGCCCAGAAATCCTCAATGAAGGTGTCGCGTTCCTCGTCGGTGCCGAGGGCTTTGAATGCCTGTTCCTCTTCGGGGGTGATGATGTAGCGCACATCCTCGTTGAGCCAGGATTGGTAGGCCTTGCCGACCTCTTTTTTGAAGCTGCGGAGGCGCTCTTTGCGCTCCTCGTCGGTTAGCGGGTGTGGCTTCTGCGCATTGTCCCCGGATTTTGGGGAATCTTTGAGGGCGGGTCCCGCGTCTGATTCGTTGGCCGGTGCGTCCTGGGCGAGGACGGGCAAGGCCAGCATGGCGGCGGCCATGAGGATGAAGGAAAGGTGGCGGATGGAAGAAAAACGCATGAAAAGACAGGCTCCCCAAGGGCCGGATGCTCAGATTGTATGGATTCACCGTGGGCAAGGCAAGGTGCAGGCCTGAGGGTGTGAGCGCCACAGGCGCGGATGGAGAGAGGATGGCAAGGGGCGATACGATGCGGAGAAGCAGTGATTACAGGACGGTTACAATGGGGACAAACTCCACGGTTTACAATCAATAGAGGCGAGCCTGGAGCGAATGCCGGCGGGAGGCACGACGGAATGGCAACGCAGGTCACTGTCGAGAAGAGCGAGGTGCTGAACGTACCGCCGCCGGAGTGCATCATCTTTACGCGCGACCTGTGGAAGAGCTACGACATGGGCAGCGAGCAGCAGGTGGATGCTCTGAGTGGAGTGGACCTTGAGATCTTCCGCAATGAGTATGTGGCGATCATGGGGCCGTCGGGGTCGGGGAAATCGACGCTGATGAATCTGATCGGGTGCTCTTACGCGGGCA
>CAYNLL010000605.1:0-2140 GCA_964398015.1 uncultured Opitutaceae bacterium
TGGACCGGTACGACCCTGCGAAGAGGGTCGGCCTGATGGTGGACGAATGGGGGACGTGGTACAACCCGACCCCGGGCACGAACCCGGGATTCCTCGAGCAGCAGAACACGATGCGCGACGCGGTCGTCGCCGCGCTCAGCCTCAACATCTTCCAAAGGCACGCGGACCGTGTCACCATGTCGAATATCGCCCAGATGGTGAATGTGCTCCAGGCGATGATCCTGACGGACGGCCCGAGGATGGTGCTGACGCCGACCTACCACGTCTTCGACATGTACAAGGTGCACCGCGATGCGACCAGCCTGGCGGTCGACGTCCAGGGGCCGGAATGGGCGGTGGGCGCCGCGACGGTCCCGCAGGTGAGCGCGTCGGCCTCCCGCGACGCCGCGGGAACCCTTCACCTCTCGCTCGTCAACACCGACCCGGAGCGGCCGGTGCGGGTGCTCTGCCGTGTCGTGGGCGCGGAACCGAGGTCCGCGAGCGGGCGGGTGCTGACGGCGCCGGCCCTGCAGGCGCACAACACCTTCGACTCGCCGGACGCGGTGAAGCCGGCGCCGCTCGCCGATTTCACCCTTTCAGGAGGGGTCCTCACCCTGTTGCTGCCCTCGAAGTCCGTCGCCGTCATGGACATCGCGCCCTGAGCGCCCCCCGGGCGGGGATTCCTTAAGCGCTCGCCATCGGGACGCGATTAGGGCTCATTTTGCTGGCGTATGCGCATTCTTGTCACCGGCGGCGCGGGCTTCCTCGGCTCGCACCTTTGCGAAAGGCTCATCAGGGACGGCCACGAGGTCGTCTGCCTCGACAATTTCTTCACCGGCAGCAAGCAGAACATAGCGTCGTTCTCCTCGAGCCCGAACTTCGAGCTCATCCGGCACGACGTGATCGACCCGTTCAAGTTCGAGGTCGACCAGATCTACAACCTCGCGTGCCCCGCCTCGCCCCCGCACTACCAGTACAACCCGATCAAGACGATCAAGACGTCCGTGATGGGCTCGATCAACTGCCTTGGGCTCGCCAAGAGGCTCAGGGCGAGGGTGTTCCAGGCCTCCACCTCCGAGGTCTACGGGGACCCCCAGGTGCACCCGCAGCCCGAGAGCTACTGGGGCCACGTCAACCCGATCGGCAAGCGCTCCTGCTACGACGAGGGCAAGCGCTGCGCGGAGACGCTCTTCTTCGACTATCACCGCGAGAACAAGGTCGACATCCGCGTGGTGCGGATCTTCAACACCTACGGCCCGAGGATGCACGAGGCGGACGGCAGGGTGGTCTCCAACTTCATCGTCCAGGCCCTCAAGGGCGAGGACATCACGGTCTACGGGGACGGGTCGCAGACCCGCTCGTTCTGCTACGTCGACGACCTGATCGAGGGCTTCGTCAGGTTCATGGCGCAGACCGAGATGCCCGGTCCGATCAATCTCGGCAACCCGGGGGAATTCACGATGACCGAGCTCGCCGAGCTGACCCTCAAGCTCGTCGGGGGCCGCTCGAAGATCGTGCACAAGCGCCTGCCGGCCGACGACCCCAAGCAGCGAAAGCCCGACATTTCGCTCGCGAAGCGCCTGCTCAAGTGGGAGCCCAAGGTGCCCCTCGAGGAGGGACTGCGGTACACGATAGACTACTTCAAGAAGCGACTCTGAACAGCGGCCGGCCCGCCCGGGGGCATTTGTCATTTGCCAACTCCGGCGGACGGTCTATTGTCCCGCCCTTAATGCTGTCGTATTTGCTCAAACCGTTTGCCGGCAGGCACTACAAGAAATTTCTTGCGCGGGCCAGGCCTATCGTGGCCAAGATCAACGAGTTGGATCGCGCCTATACGGCGCTGAGCGACGACCAGCTGCGCGCCAAGACCGGGGAGTTCCAGGAGCGGATCAAGCAGGGCGCCACCCTAGACCAGATTCTGCCTGAGGCGTTTGCGACGGTGAAGAACGCGGCCCGCCGCATGGTCGGCCGCACGACCGTCGTCTGCGAGCACGAGCTCACCTGGGACATGGTGCATTTCGACGTCCAGCTGATCGGCGGCATCGCGCTCCACGAGGGCAGGATATCCGAGATGGCGACCGGCGAGGGCAAGACCCTGGTCGCGACGCTGCCGCTCTACCTCAACTGCCTCAACGGGCGCAACACGCAGCTGGTCACGGTG
>CAYNLL010000606.1:0-2137 GCA_964398015.1 uncultured Opitutaceae bacterium
CCGTGGGGCCAGCCCTTTCGAGGGGAATGAGGACAGCTACCGGTCTGGAATGTCGATACGTTTCCTGCCGAAAAGGCGGGCATCGATGGACCAGGCGCCAGGTCCGAGCATTGCCAATCCGGCTCCTAAGGCTCCCAGCAGGAGGGGAGTCCACGGATCGTTGGGACGGGAAAAAGCGAACCATAGCTCAACTATCGCCACCAGCGCTCCGGCCATCGGCGTCCACAATCCGGCGAGCAGGAGCAGCCCCGCGCCGGCCGCGATCAATTCACAGGGCACCGCTTCGCGCAAATGCGCTCCCAGCGACCCGATGAGCCCATGATGAATGAGAACCATGCCGGAAACCAGCCGCAAAAACAGAAGTCCGATCCCAGGCACCCCATCAGGAAACGTTGAGAATAGACGTTGCAGACACACCTCCCCAGACCGAGGGTACACAAAGGTACGAAATCCATTCCCATTACGAAACCCTCAATAATGGGGTTGGATCTCCCCTCTTTGGAGGGGCCTACGGCAGCTTGATGATTCCGCGTTTGAGCCCGATCGTGACCGCGTGGGTCCGGTCATTGGCGCGAAGCTTGGAGAGGATGTTCTTGACGTGGCCCTTGACGGTTTCTTCGGTGATCGCGAGTTGGAGTGCGATCTGTTTGTTGGCATTGCCCGCGGCAATTAGTCGCAGGACATCGATTTCCCGCATGGTCAAGGCGTCTTCGGCGGCGTATTCGGCGAGTTGTGCGGCGACCTCGGCAGGAATGCGCTTCTGCCCGGCATGGACGGCACGGATCGTCTCCAGGAGTTCTTTGCGCAATAGGCCTTTCAACAGGTAGGCCCGGGCGCCGGCCTTGAGAGCGCGCAGCACTTGTACGTCGCCGGTGTAAGTTGTCAGGACAATAATTCGTGCCTCGGGGAATTCGCTGTGAATGGCGATCATTGCGTCCACACCCTCCATGTCCGGCATCTGCAGGTCCATCAGGGTGACATCGGGATGGTACTTCCGGAATTGCGCGATGGCTTGGCGTCCATCGGCGGCTTCGGCGACCAGTTCCATGTCGGGTTGGCTGGACACCAGGGCTTCGATGCCTTCGAGAAGGAGGGGATGGTCGTCGACGGCGAGAATCCGAATGCGGGCAGGATTGACGCTCATGGGTGCACCCTCTTCTTGCGGAACCAACGAAAACCGTGCCGAGGAGCAGATGTCTGGTATGCAATCGAGCCGGGGATACTCAGTTCCACCTCGGTGCCGGCTCCGGGCCGGCTCCACACGTTCAGTTGCGCGCCGATGCGTTGGGCGCGCTCGTGCATCCCCGGCAAACCCCAGTGTCCCGCTCGGCCACCGTGACCAAGGACTTTCTGGTCAATGCCGTATCCGTCGTCCCGAATGCGCAGCCGGAGCAGCGGTTCGCCATAGGTAATCTCAGCTTCTATGCGGCGCGCCTGGGCGTGGAGGAAAGCATTTCGTAACGCCTCACGCGCGATGCGATAGATTTCGTCACGAAGAATCGGCTGAAGGTTCTGTGGCGCGCCTTCTACCAGCACACGAAAGGCCGCCGAATGTTGCTTGCCATCCTGAGCGGCAAACTCCTCACCCAGAGCAGTCATAGCCTTCGCCAAGTCATTATTCAGAACCGTGGAGGAGCGTAAATCGTGTACCGCATCGCGGCCTTCGACAATGGCCTGATCCGCCCGCACGAGAGCGTCGTCGAGGGCTTGCGCTGCTTCGACCGGACGCCCAGGAAGCAGGTTGCGGACTCCCTGAAAGAGCAGCATCAAGCCCTGAAAGCTCTGCAACAGGGTATCGTGCAGTTCGCGGGCTATGCGGGTGCGCTCGCCGAGACGCTCTTCCATGCGCATGCTGAATTGCTCCGCCAGCCGATGGAGGCGGATCTGATAAAGCGTCCACAGGATGAATAATATTAATAGCGCATAACCTGTCGTGAACCACCAGGTCCTCCACCATGGCGGTAGGATTCGGATACGAACGCTGGCCCCGTTCTCGGTCCACGGGCCCCGATTGGTACGGCCTTGAACGCGGAAGATGTACCGCCCGGGCTGAAGCGTAGTGTAGGTCGCGGATCTATGACTGCTGTCGGCCTCATTCCATTGCGCCTCCAGTCCGTCCAGTTTGTAGCGGTATCGG
>CAYNLL010000607.1:0-2132 GCA_964398015.1 uncultured Opitutaceae bacterium
CTCGGCGTCACGCTTTACGAATGCCTCACCGGGCGCGCCCCCTTCATCGGCGATTCCACGGCGGCCATTCTTGCGCAGCTCGCGGATGTGGATCCCCCTCCTCCCCGCATGCTCAATTCCGCGCTGCCCAGGGACCTTGAAACGATCTGCCTGAAGTGCCTCGAGAAGGCCCCGGAGCGCCGTTACTCGTCGGCCGGGGACTTGGAGAGCGACCTGGCGCGGTGGGAGCGCGGCGAGCCGATCGCGGCCCGCCCGGTCGGCGTCATGGGGACTGCCCTTCGCTGGTGCCGCCGCAATTCCCTCGCGTCCATTTGCATCGGGATTGCCGCCGCCGTGATCCTCGTCCTCGCCATCGGCGGGCCGGTGGTCGCGCTGCGGCTCGACCGCGCCAGGGCCCGTGCCGCCGCGGAGACAGCCACCAGCAACGCCGTCACCGACTTCCTGCAGAACGACCTGCTGGCCCAGGCGTCGCCGAACAACCAACCCGATAGGGACCTGAAGCTCAGCGCGTTGCTGGACATGGCCACGGCAAAGCTGGGAAGCCGGTTTGCAAGCGAGCCCCTGGTGGAGGCGTCCTTAAGGCAGACACTGGCCAAGACCTATAACTCGCTCGGGAAGTATGCCGTGGCGCAGACCCAATTGGAGCGGGCGCTGCAGATTCGCCAGAAACTGCTGGGGCCGGAGGATCCAAGAACCCTGAGCGTGATGAGCGACATGGTGACCAATTTCAGGAGCCAGGCGAAGCTTCCGGAAGCCGAGGCGATGGCGGACAAGACCCTGGCCATCATGAGGCGGGTGCTAGGGCCGGAGCACCCCGACACGTTGCGGGTGATGAACCATTTGGCGGTCATCTACGACTTGGAGGGCCGGTTCTCCGAAGCGGAGGCGCTGGCCACCCGGACGCTCCAGATTCGCACTCGCGTGCTGGGGCCGGAAAACCCGGACACGCTGATCTCGATGAACAATCTTGCCATCGTCTATGTGGATTGGGCGAAACCCGAGGAGGCCGAGAAGCTCGACCGGCAGGCCTTTGAAATCAAGAGGCGCATCCTGGGGCCGGAAAACCCAAGCACGCTCAATTCCATGCACAATCTGGCTGTGGCGTATTTTCACGAGGGGAGGTATGCCGACTCGGGGGAGCTGGCCGCCAAACTCGTGGAGATTCGCAAGAGGGTCCTCGGGCCCGAGCACCCCCTGACCCTCTCGACAAAGATATCGGTGGGACTGGCGTACGAATCACAGGGCAAATTTGAGGATGCGGCGGCGGTGTTTGGCCAAATTGCAGAGGGGGACAAACGGCTCCTCGGGCCCGAGCACCTCAGCACGCTCTTGGCTACGGCGGACCTGGCGGCGGTTTACCGGGAGGAGGGCCGGCTCACCGAGGCCGAGGCGCTTCAGGGTCGGGTGCTGAGCGCGTACGAGAGGGTGTACGGAGCGGACCAGCCCGACGCCCAGTGGTCCAGGCACAACCTGGCTCTCGTTTACCGCGACCAGGGTCGGCTGGCCGATGCGACCGCTCTCGCCAGGAAGACGTTGGATATCCGAAGGCGGATCCTCGGTCCCGATCACCCCGGCACCCTGGATTCGTCTGATCTCCTGGGAAGCCTTCTTCTGCAAGCGGGGGATTTCGCCGGGGCGGAAAGCCTGCTTCGCCAATCCTTGAAGGCCCGCACCGAGGCGAATCCGGGCAATTGGCAGACGTCCTCCGCCCAGAGCCTGCTCGGCGCGGCCCTGGTGGGGCAGAGGCGGTTCGCCGAGGCCGAGCCCCTGCTGGTCGCAGGCTACACCGGGCTGAAGGCCCAGGAGAAGCGCATACCGGCCGCCGACAGGCCCGAGACGGACAAGGCCGGCGGGCGGCTCGTCAGCCTCTACGAGGAGTGGAACCTTCCTGCAAAGGCCGAGGAGTGGAGGAAGAGGCTATTGGCAGCCGTCCCGAAGGCGTGAGAGGTGTGGAGGCTGGCGCAATCGCCTGCCAGGTTGACCGGCCGCCGACCCATCCCCTCAATCAGGGGACAATGCCACCCGAACCCCCTACCGGGCGTTCCTCGGAGAAGCGCGGACCCAGCAGCTTTGCGGCGACGGATTGGAACCTCATTGTCACCGCAGCCTCGGATTCGAGGGCTGCTCTCGAT
>CAYNLL010000608.1:0-2107 GCA_964398015.1 uncultured Opitutaceae bacterium
CGATGGAAAAGAGCACGAAGACGACGCCGGTCGCGGGGGACGATGCCGGGCTGTAGCGCCAGAACGCGATGAAGTTCAGGTTGGCCGCGTTGAGCATCATCTCGATGCCGAGCAGGACGAGGATGCTGTTGCTTCGGGCCAGGGCGCCGGCCAGGCCGACGGCAAACAGCACGCTGGAGAATGCCAGGCAGATTTGGAGCGGGTTCATGGCGCGTCCTCCGCCTTGTCCGGGGCGTCGCCCGCGGCGAGCACGACGGCGCCTAGGGCCCCGACCGCGAGGAGCGCAGCAGCGTGCGGACCCATGAGCAGCTCGCCGATCTGGCGCACGGTGACCGAACGCGCCGTCGAGGGTGCCACCTGCAGGGGAGCACCCGCCACCGCCGCCAGCAGCACGGCCGCCACCGCTGCGCCCGCAACGACGGCATAGAGCGCCCGGCTCCGGGAGGCCCGCACGGGGGCCACGTCGTCGCGCGAATGGCGCGTCAGGAGCACCGCAAAGAGGACGGCCATCGAGATGGCCCCGATGTAGACGATCACCTGGGCGAAGGCCGCGAACTCGGCGCCCGCCCAGAGGTAGAACGCCGCCACCCCGGACCAGCTCACGGCGAGCAGGAGCACGCTGTGCAGGAGGTTGCGGCCGGCGAGGGCCGCGACGGCGACGCCGACGGTGGCGAGAGCGATCAGGATGAGGGCGGCGTTCATGCGTAGCGGTAGGTGCGGGGGGCCACGCCGGCGCTCAGTCCACGGCCGAGGAGAAGGAAGGGCACGGCGACCAGGCACAGCCCGACGGCCCACCGCGCGAGCTCGAGCGGGCCGCTCCAGCCTGAGGAGAGCGTCCAGAAGGCGGAGGTTCCCAGGTTCACGAGCGCCAGCGGCACAAGGAACTTCCATGCGAGGCGCGTGAGCTGGTCGATGCGCAGGCGCGGGAGGGTGGCGCGGATCCACATAAAGCCGAGCAACAGGGCGAGGAGCTTCACCGCGAACCACGCGTACGAAGGGATGAACTCGAGGAAGGCGAGCGGGGCGTGCCAGCCTCCGAGGAAGAGCGTGACAGCCATCGCGCTCAGCGCGCACATCTCGAAGTACTCGGCCATGAAGAAGAGGGCGTACTTAAAGCCCGAATACTCCGTGAGGTGCCCGGCGATCAGCTCGCTCTCCGCCTCAGGGAGGTCGAAGGGCGAGCGGTTGGACTCCGCAAGGGCCGAGACCATGAAGATGGCAAATCCGGCCGCGCCCCATGGGGTGAACACGTTCCAGCGTGGGACCATCTCCCATTTCCAGCCGGACTGCGCCGCCACGATTCCCGTGGTGGAGAGGGTTCCGGCCGCGAGCGCGACGGGCACGGTCGAGAGCAGCAGCGGCAGTTCGTAGCTGATCAGCTGGGCGAGGCCGCGCATCGCCGCTAGCAGGGCGTACTTGTTGTGGCTGGACCAGCCGGCCATGAAGACAGCCAGCTCCGTCGCCGAGCCGGCCGCGAAGAAGTACAGCAGCGCGGAGTCGAGCTCGACCGGAACGAGACCCCTGCCGTAGGGGATCACCGCGAACATGAGAAGGGAGAAGGCGAGCAGCGCGACGGGCGCAAGGAAGTGCAGCACGGGGTCCGCCGTGCGGGGCACCACGTCCTCCTTTGTGAGCATCTTCACGCCGTCGGCAAACGGCTGCAGCAGTCCGAACCATCCCGTCCGGTTGGGACCTGGGCGGTTCTGGACGCGGCCGAGTATCTTCCTCTCTGCGAGCGTCAGGAAGGCGAACAGCGTGCCGAACACGGCGAGGATGGCGATGATGATGAGCAGGCTGTTGGCCAGCCAGCGCGCCTGGGGCGGGAGGAAGCCCGTGAGCCAGTCGCGCAACAGGACCGGGGCACGTTCCAGGAAGGACGCGCTCATCGTTGCGGTGAGGCTCATGCTGCGGGTGGGGCGGGCCTTTGGGCCTCCGCGCTCGGCGCGGCGGGCGAATTCGTGGGGACGGGCGCGGGCGGCTTGGCGGCCTTGGCCGCCGAGGCCCGCGCCTTCTCCTCTGCCGCTTTGCGGGCGGCGGCGAGGCGGCCGTCGACCTCGGCCGCCTGGGTCGGGTGGATCTGCTGAAAATACGTGTTGGGCTTGGCCAG
>CAYNLL010000609.1:0-2104 GCA_964398015.1 uncultured Opitutaceae bacterium
GGAGGCGCCCACCTTGACATGAAAAGGTCTTGAGCCTTTGAGCGCACGGCACAGGCGGGGTGTCCCCCTTTCAACCACACGATCCCAACGATGAGCCTCGCCACCTACCATGTGCTCCACCTGAGCTCGATCTTCGTGCTGTTGGGCTACACGTTCTACGCCTTCGCCGCCCCCTCCGAGACCCGCAAGCGCGTCATGATGATCACGGGGATCGCCGCCCTCCTCGTCCTGGTCTCGGGCATGGGCATGCTCCACCGGATGCACCTGGGCTTCCCCGCCTGGGCGGGGGTCAAGCTGGTGTGCCTGCTCGGCCTGGCGGCGACCACAGGATTCGCCTACCGCAGGCGGGCGCAGGCGGACCTGTTCATGATCGTCGCCTTCGTGCTCGCGATCACCGCCGTGGCGATGGTGTACGTCCGACCGTTCTGACGGGGGAGCGCGCCATGGACGGCACGCTCTGTGGCGTCTGGATCGACGGCGAGGGGCGGGCGAGGGTGGCCGTGGCGACCGCCGACGGGGGGCGCAGGGAGGAGACCCATCCGTTCGAGCCCTTCGCGTGGCTTTCCTCGATGCCGGAGGGCCTCCCGGCGACGGGGATCGAGGTCGAGAGGCTGGAGGGGGCCGCCGCGCTCGGGCTCCTGGCGAAGGCCCGCTCGCTCGAGGCGTTCGAGGCCCTCCTTATGGCGTCGCGCGGCTCCGTCGCCGTCGACGCCCTGCGGCCCCTGGAGTGCCAGTTCCTGCTCCAGCGCCGCGCGCGCCTCTTCGGGGACATGGGCTTCGCCCGGCTGCGCCGGTGCCAGGTGGACATCGAGACGGCCTCCTCGGACGAGGGCTTCAGCGACGCCTCGAGGCCGGGCGACCGGGTGCTGGCGATCGGCATGCGCGCGGGCGGCAGCAACCACCTCCTGCTCCTGGACGACATGACGGACGAGGCCGAGCGGCGCCTCCTCACGGAGTTCAACGCCCGGATTGCCGCCCTCGACCCGGACGTCATCGAGGGGCACAACCTGTTCAAGTTCGACCTCGACTACCTGCGTGTCCGCTGCCGCATGCGCCGGGTGCCGTGCGCCTGGGGGCGTTTCGGCCAGAGGGCCACGTTCCGCAGCAGCCGCCTGAAGGTGGCGGAGCGATGGATCGACTTCCCGCGGTGCGACCTGCCCGGGCGCGCCGTCGTCGACACGTACCTGCTCGCCCTCCTCAACGACGTCTCCACGCGCGAGCTCAACTCCTACGGGCTCAAGGAGGTGGCGGTCCACTTCGGGATCACCGAGGAGGACAGCTCGGAGCGCACCTACATCGAGGGCAGCCGGATCGCCCACGCGTTCGCGAACGACCGTGCGCGCTTCCGCGCCTACCTCGAGGACGACCTGCGCGAGACCCAGGGCCTCGCCGACCTCCTGCTGCCGACCTACTTCGAGCAGGCGCGCACGTTCCCGATCCCGCTCCAGGAGGCGACGCTGCGCGGGACGACGGTCAAGATAGACCTCCTCTTCCTTGAGGAGTACTACCACGCGCGGCGGTCCTGCCCGCAGCCCCCCGAGATCCGGCCGTTCGACGGGGGCTACACGCGCAGCTTCAACGAGGGCGTCTTCCACCACGTCCTGCACTTCGACGTGGCCTCGCTCTACCCGAGCCTGCTCATGGCCATAGGGCGCAACCCGGGGAGCGACGCGCTCGGCGTGTTCATCCCGCTGCTGCGGCGGCTCCTCGACTACCGCCTGAAGTACAAGCAGCTCGCCCGGAGCGCCCCCAGCGAGGAGGAGCGGTCGGAGGCCCAGGCCCGCCAGAGCGCCTTCAAGATCCTGATCAACTCCTTCTACGGGTACCTGGGCTTCTCCGGCGCTCGCTTCGGCGACGGCGAGCTCGCGGCGGAGGTGACCCGGCGCGGGCGCGAGCTCCTGCAGCGCCTGATCGACGAGTTCTCGCGCCACGGCTGCAGGCTGCTCGAGGCCGACACGGATGGCCTCTACCTCTCATCGGACGCCTACTTCGAGCGCCCCGGCGACCTCCTCGCCCTGGTCGTGCCGGTGCTCCCCCCCGGGATCGAGCTCGAGTTCGACGGGACCTACGAGGCGATGTTCTGCTACAAGGCGAAGAACTACGC
>CAYNLL010000610.1:0-2092 GCA_964398015.1 uncultured Opitutaceae bacterium
GCTTTACTGGCTGCGCGAGCGCGTGGAGCTTGAGCCTGTCGGCGCCAGCGCCTGGCGCCTGAGGGGCGTTATCAGCAACGTCACCGGCGCCCGCGAGGCGTTCGACCCCGGCAAGGACGAGATCCAACATATCCTCAAGTCCGCCGACTGCCTGCTGTGGCGGGCCCGCGTGTTCCGGCTCGGCGGGGGAATCGATCCGAACTGGGTCTTCTACATCCCCCCGTCGAATCTCTACTCGAAGCTCTTCGGAAACGACCCGCCCACGCACCCCACCAGCCTATGGGGCCGCAGCCTTGTGCCCGACCTGCCCGAGATGGACGCGCGCAGCACCGCGGCGATCCTCGGCGGCGAGGCCGAGTACAAGCAGGAGTTCCGCGTCGTGAAGGACGGGCGCGTGTTCTGGATGCACGAGCACGTCTCGATCTCAGCCGTCAGTCCAACCGAGTGGTCTCTCACGGGAATCGCGATGGACGTGACGGCCATCCGCGATGCCGGGGAGGCGCGTCGGCAGAAGAGCGAGGCGCAGATCCAGCAGATCCTCGCCCGGGCGGACTGCATGATCTGGCACGCCCGGGTCGTCCAGCTCGACCCGGAATTCAACAACCTCAAGTGGGACCTCTACCTGCCCAATTCGGAGCTTTTCCAGCGGCTGTTCAACGCCATGCCCGGAGACACGCCCGTGCTCGACTGGCAGAAACTCAACGTGCCGGAATACCCCCAGATGATGGCCTATGCGCGGTCGGCCCTCCGCGCGGGCGAACCGGGCTATGAGCAGGAGTTTCAGGTGCCGAGGGCCGGCAAGCCCCCGGTCTGGCTTCACGAACAGGTCAGCATTCGCCCCGCAGGCCCGAGGCAGTGGGACTTCATCGGATTCATCACCGACATCAGCGTATGGAAGGCCGCCGAGGACGCGCGCCAGAAGAGCGACACCCAGCTTGAGCACATCCTGACGGCGGCCGACTGCCTCATCTGGCAGGCCAACGTGAAGGAGGATGGGAAAGGGGACTACGACTGGGAGGTTTTCGCCCCCCGCTCCGTCCTCTACCGGAGGCTCTTTGGCGTCGAGCCCATCAACACCTCGAACGGGCGCCTTATCCTGAACTGGTGGGAGCTCAGGGTGCCCGAGCTCGCCGAGATGGAGGCCCGCTACAAGGAGGCCTTTCGCCTCCGCGTGCAAGGCTACGAGCACGAGTTCAGGGCCTTTGTCGGGCCGAAGACCTATTGGCTGCGCGAGCAGGTCTCGATCAAGTACCTGGAGGCTGGCCAGTTCGAGCTGGTCGGCGTGATCACCGATGTCTCCGCGCGGCGCGAGGCGGAGCAGGCCCTTGCCGCGGAGAAGGAGCGCCTCGCCGTCACCCTCCGTGCGATGGCCGAGGGCGTGATCACGACGGACATGGAGGGATTGGTGCAGTTCATCAACCCGGCGGCAGCGCTCCTCATCCAGTGCGAGGCGTCGGCCGCGGTCGGCCGCCACATCAGCGACGTCTGCGCCCTTCAGGATGCGAGCGGCAACAAGCCGGTCGGCCTCGCGCGCGACACCCGCGAACCGTTTGAGCGCGTGAAGGAGCTTCCCGCGCAGACCCGGCTCGTGACGCCCACGGGCGTGCGCAGGAGCATCGAAGGCTGCTCGGCGCCGATCCATTCCTCCGGAGGCAGGGTCGTCGGGACGGTGCTCGTCTTCCGCGACGTCACCGAGCGCGAGCGCCTGGAGCAGGAGCTTGTGCGCGCCTCGCGCCTTGAGTCCGTCGGCATCCTCGCCGGGGGAATCGCGCATGATTTCAACAACATCCTCACCGCCATCATGGGGAATCTCTCCGTGGCGAAGCTCGACGCCGGAAACGAGACCGACCTGTCGAAATGCCTCGTTGAGGCGGAACGGGCGACGCTGCGCGCCCGCGACCTCACGCAGCAGCTGCTCACCTTTGCCAAGGGAGGCGAGCCCGTGCGGTCGGCCATCGACCTGGCGGCCATTGTGCGCGAGGTGGCCGAGTTCACCCTCCACGGCTCCCTGGTGAAGAGCGTCTACGACTTTCCCGAGGACCTCTGGCCGGTCGACGCCGACCAGGGCCAGATCAGCCGCGTCGTGCAGAAC
>CAYNLL010000611.1:0-2073 GCA_964398015.1 uncultured Opitutaceae bacterium
ACCGCCCTCGTTGCCCGAGATGATCCCGGAGAAGATGAGGTGCTCGTTGCCCTTCCATGCGATGTAGTCGATGTCCTCGCCCTCGATGTGGATGGGGTTGGTCACCTTGTGCGTCGCCAGGTCGAGGAGCGCCAGGCCGTACGTGCCCTGGCTCGGTGCGAGGAAAGCGACCTTGGTGCCATCCGGAGAAAGTGTCGCCGAGCGAATATAATTGGTCCCAAAGAGCGTCTCCACGGGAACCTGGGGCACGGACGCGGCCGCTGCACACGCGAAGATCAAACTGCTCGCTGCCATGAATCCTTGCTTCATGCCTCAAGATTGAAAGGCGGGCCGCCGTCAGGCAAGCTCCTGCCGGCTAGACGCTTGCCGCCGGGACGCGGAACTGCTGGCACGGAGGCGGCGGCCGCCCGCCGGCCTCGAGCGCTGCTGCGATTCCCGGCTTTGCGCTCGACCCCGGAGCAACCGCCGTCAAGAAAACTGTCCATCCGAGAAGGCCATGACGTGACGGAAGAACGACAGCAGGACTGGTTCGGGGCGTTTGCTCCGGCGGCGGGCGTGCATCATTCCCCGCCGGCAGACGGCGGCGGCCGCAGGGACACCGTGGTGTTTAGGAGGAGCGCCACCGCCCGCAACTACAGGCTGTCGCTGGGCCGGGACGGCGTGGCCGTGGCGACGATACCGTCGAGCGGCTCCATGCGCGAGGCGCAGCGCTTCGTCGAGCGCAACAGCGGCTGGCTCGAGCGCGCCCGCGAGCGGCACCTGCGCCGCCCGCGCGCGGCGCAGGTCTGGGGCGTCGGCACGCACCTGCTCTGGAGGGGCTCCTTCGAGGAGATCAGGCCCGCGGCCCAGGGCGAGCGGCCGTCGGTGTGCCTCGGGGCCGACGTGTTTCGCGTGCCCGCCCTCGAGGGCGACCTGCGCCCGGTGCTCGAGGGCCGCTTCACGAGGCTGGCGAAGGTGGAGCTTCCCGCGCGGACTTGGGAGCTCGCCGCGCAGACCCGCGTCAACGTGACGCGCGTCTCGGTGCGCGACCAGCGCTCGCGCTGGGGCTCGTGCACCGCGGCTGGCGTCATCTCGCTCAACTGGAGGCTCATCCTGACCCCGGAGTCGGTCAGGGACTACATCATCCTCCACGAGCTGATGCACCTGCGGGAGATGAACCACTCGCCGAGATTCTGGGCGTGCGTGGAGGACGTGTGCCCGTCCTGGCGCGACGCCGAGGCGTGGATCAAGCGCAACGGCGGCCACGCGGGACTTTAGGCGGAACGGGCCGCCCATTGGCCTGTCTGACTGGCGAACCCAGTCCGCAATGCCCAAGCGCCCCGAGAAACCCCAGTCCCGCCCGAAGGCCCCCGAAACGCGCCCGGTCCCGCACCCGGGAAGGGGAGCGGTGCGCAAGCTGGCGCAGAGCACGCTCCTTGCGGCGGGGATCGCCGCGGGGTACATGGGCCTTCCGGAATTCGACTCGAGGTTCCAGATGTTCGACCCGACCCTCGTGGACCGGCTGGAGTCGCCGATCACCCGCCACCACGAGTAGGCGTTAGTGGAAGTCCACCAGCTCCACCTCGAACACGAGCGTGGCCCTGGGCGGGATGAACGGGGCGCGGCCGGCCTCGCCGTAGCCGAGCCAGTAGGGGATGATCAGGGTGCGGCGAGCCCCCTTCTTCATCGTGAGGAGGGCCTCGTCCCAGCCCTTGATCACCTTGCCCACGCCCACCTGGAAGGTCAGGGGACGCCCCGTCTTGTAGGAGCTGTCGAACGGCGTGCCGTCGAGCAGCCGGCCGTCGTAATTGGCGACCACCGTGTCGCCCACTCGGGGGGTCGCCGTCCCGGTTCCGGGAGCCCGGCTGATGTACATCAGCCCCGAGGGCATCGTGTAGGCCGTCGGGTATTTCCTCGCGATCTCCAGCGCATCCTCGGTCGAGAGCTGCGGCGAGGTCTCCGCCAGGGCCGCCCGCATCGCCGAGTTGATCGGCTCGCCGGGGTTCTTCCGGGCGAAGATGCCCGAGCGCACGACGATGGCGAGTGTCAGCAGGATCAGGCCGAGCAGCACGAGGTAGATGAAGCTGCGCATGG
>CAYNLL010000612.1:0-2071 GCA_964398015.1 uncultured Opitutaceae bacterium
ACGCGAGCGGAGCACGCGCAGGCCTTTTTCGCGGTTCTTGATTTGCGACTTCTCGTCCTGGCAACTGACGACTGTGTTGGTGGGCAGGTGGGTGATGCGCACGGCGGAGTAGGTGGTGTTGACCGATTGGCCGCCCGGACCGGAAGAGCAGAATGTGTCGATGCGGATGTCCTTGGCCTCAATCTTGATGTCGACTTCTTCGGCTTCTGGCAGCACGGCAACCGTGATGGCGGAGGTATGCACGCGGCCCTGCTGCTCGGTTTCGGGGACGCGCTGCACGCGGTGCACGCCCGACTCCCACTTGAGCTGCGAGTAGACACGGTCGCCCTCGATGATGGCGATGACTTCCTTGTAGCCGCCGATGCCGGACTCGGACATGGACATGACTTCGACCTTCCATCGCTTCTGCTCGGCAAAGCGCGTGTACATGCGGAAGATTTCCGCGGCAAAGAGCGAGGCCTCGTCGCCGCCAGTGCCGGCTCGGATCTCGAGGATGATGTTCTTTTCGTCGTTGGGGTCCTTGGGGAGCAGCATCACTTTTAGATCTTCTTCAAGGGCTTGCTCGCGCGGCTCGAGCGCAGCAATCTCCTCCTGTGCCATGGCGCGCAAGTCGGCGTCGGTTTCAGCCAGCATGACTCGCGCCTCAGCCAGGCCCTGGCGGACTTGTTTGAGCTCGCGGTACTTTTCGACGGGAGCTTCAATTTCGCGCACTGCTTTGGCGATCTTCTGGTATTTCTCGTGGTCGCTGATGACCTCGGGCAGGGCGAACTGCGATTGCAGCTCATTGTAGTGCTGCTCCATTTGTTCAAGACGATCAAAGATCATGAGCCCTCCGGGCTTCCAGGTTTTGGATGAGTGAAGTGGAAAGCGAACGAGATGCTGGTCGGCTGTATGCGGCGGGAGCCGCTAGAGGAGGGCGGGGATGGGCTGGTGGAGCGTCATTGCAGTTCTTATTTTAGCGCGAAACTGGTTCATGCACTACTCATCGGCGGCGCTAAGATGAAACGGTTGACGAACCAGGTGGAAGGAGGACGATTGAAAAAGAGGATTCCCGATCAGACCTCGATCGCAACGCCCGTTAACCGGCGGGGTCATGAGGCTCCGGCAGCGGTTACGCGCGAAGGATGGCGATATCATCACGTCGGCATTCCAACGCAAACTCCTCATGCTGGAGAGCACCATCTGCCGGGCCTCAAGGTGTACGTTTCAGGTTTTGAGTCCAGCCCATACGGGATTGAGTGGATGCGATTCGAGCCGGATGCGCCCTACCCGAAGGTCCTGATGACCGTTCCCCACATTGCTTTTGAAGTCGACGATCTTGCAGCGGCGTTGGAAGGCAAGGAGATCCTGGTGGCGCCGAACAGCCCGTCGGCTGGCGTCAAAGTGGCAATGATTCTCGACGACGGCGCGCCGATAGAGTTGATGGAATTTGCGGCGAACACCGCTGGATGAGGGCGGGATAAGCTCGCGGAGGGCCACTGCGGTTCTTGTTTTGGAGCGATTCGGAGAATTGCGGTGCAGCGGACCCGAGGCAAATCAGCCAGTGACCTGATGGTTGACGCCTTTTGTGGGGTCGCCATATTTGATGGCCGATCGGAGCCATCCAAAAATGAGTTTCAGGGTATAGGCGCCTAATATGAGCATGCCCCATCCCTCCAGATTCAGGTGGCGATGAGTGACCAAACCGATCAGGCAGATAACGACAAGCGCCGAGATGACGACGAGCGCAATGCATAGACCGACGATCCAGAAGATGCGAGTCATCACGCGCCAGTATAGGCCGGGATCAGCGGGGATTTATTGGGAATTTGCGGCACCAACAGCAAAAAGCAACCGCAGATCCTTCGCTGCGCTCAGGATGACAAAACAATAAAATGCGGGTCCTTCGACTTCGGTCGCCACAGCGACCTCCGCTCAGGATGACAGATCTCCCCAACGTGGCAGATTTGGTCAGGATGACAGATCAGTTTCTATATCCCGCCCTTGCCGAGCAGGATTCCGATGCCGTAGGTGACGGCGCCTTCGACAGCGCCGACGACGGTCATTTCGAGGCCGGAGGACCACCAGGAGC
>CAYNLL010000613.1:0-2071 GCA_964398015.1 uncultured Opitutaceae bacterium
CGAGGCTGCCGAGGCCGGCCCCCCCTCCCGAATGAAACGACCCCTTCACGCCCGCCTGGCGCTGGCCGCCGCGCTGGCCGCGCTCGCCTGCGCGCCGGCCCGCGCGACGCCGGCCGAATCGGCCGCGCGGGGCCTCGTGCAGCGGGTCCTGCCCGGCCATGCGGCCGAGATCGACGTCGAGCAGATCCCGGCGGGCCCCGGCGGGGCCGACGTCTTCGAGGTGGAGACGCGCGGCGGCCGGCTTGTCCTGCGCGGCAACTCGGGGGTATCCCTCGGCTCGGCGCTCGGATGGTACTTCCGCAACGTCGCCCACCTGCAGGCGTCGTGGGACGGCGACAACCTCTCCCTGGCCGGTCCCCTGCCGCCCGTCGCGGCCAGGGTCAGAATAGCCTCGCCCTACCGCTTCCGGGCGTACCTCAACTTCTGCACCTTCAACTACTCGATGTCCTGGTGGGACCGCGCGAGATGGGAGCGCGAGATCGACTGGATGGCGCTCAACGGGATCACCCTGCCGCTCGCGACGACGGGCCAGGAGGCCGTCTGGCAGGCCACGCTGCGCCGGCTGGGGATGGACGACGGCGAGATCCGCAGGTACATGGTCGGACCGGCGTTCTCGGCGTGGCAGCAGCTGACCAACATCGAGCAATGGGCGGGGCCCCTGCCCCAGTCGTGGATCGACTCGCACCTCGAGCTGGGCCGCTTCATCCTCGAGCGCGAGCGATCGTTCGGGATGACCCCTATCCTCCAGGGCTTCTCCGGCTGCGTTCCCCTCGCGCTGCGCGCGCGCTTCCCCGGTGCGCGCATCCAGCTCAAGCCCGTCTGGTGCGAGGTGCCCCCGGGCACCTCGCAGCTCGATCCCGACGATCCCCTCTTCGAGCGCGCGGGGCGCATCTTCCTAGAGGAGCAGACGAGGCTGCTCGGCACCGACCACCTCTACGCCGCCGACCCCTTCCACGAGAGCGAGCCCCCGAGCGACGCGCCGGAATACCTCCGGAGGGTCGGCGCCAGGCTCTTCTCCCTCGCCGACGCCGTCGATCCCCGGGCGACGATCGTGATGCAGGGGTGGACCATCCGCGAGGGGATCGTCGAGGGAATACCCGCCGACCGCATCCTCGTCCTCGACCTGACGGGCGAGAAATGGCGCGAGACCCAGTCCTTCTGGGGACGGCCGTGGGTCGTCGGCGTCCTGCACAACTTCGGCGGCCGCACCTGCATGGGGGCGAACCTGCCCGCGATCGCCGGCAACGCCCCGGCGCTCCTGGCGGGCCCCGGCGGTGGCCGCCTCGCCGGGCTGGGCGTGTTCCCGGAGGCCATCGAGCAGAATCCCGTGGTCTACGACCTTGCCCTCGGCCTCGCCTGGCGAAGGAGCGCGCCCGACCTGGGGGACTGGCTGCGGGCCTACGTGGGGGCGCGCTATGGGAGGGACTCTCCACCCGCGCAGGGGGCGTGGCGAAGGCTCCTCGCCTCGGTCTACGCGCAGCGCGGGTCCTCGCCGCAGATGGAGAGCCCCATCCTCGCGCGTCCCGCCCTCTCCCTGGACCGGGCGTCCGCGTGGGGCGACTTCGAGCGCGACTACGACCCGCGCGAGGTGTGGGGCGCGTGGGAGCAGCTGCTGGGGGCGTCCGCCGGCCTCTCGTCCGTCGACACCTACCGCTACGACGTCGTCGACGTCGCGCGCCAGGGGCTTGCCGACCTGTCGCTGCCGCTTTTTGGCGAGGTGGCGGACGCCTACCGCTCGGGCGACACCCGGCGCTTCGCCGAGGCCAAGGGGCGCTTCATCGCCCTCATCGAGGACATCGACACCCTGCTCGGCACGCGCCGCGAATTCCTCCTCGGGCGCTGGCTCGAGGACGCCAAGGCCTGGGCCTCGACGCCGGCCGAGCGAGGGCTCTACGAGCGCAACGCTAGGCTCCTGCTGACCGTATGGGGCCCCCCGGGGCGCAGCGCCTTTCTCCACGACTACGCAGGCCGGCAGTGGGCCGGGCTCATGAGGGGCTTCTACCTGCAGCGCTGGGAGAAGTTCTTCGCCTTCCTCGAGGCCCAGCCCGCGGGCTACAGCGACGACGGCCTG
>CAYNLL010000614.1:0-2068 GCA_964398015.1 uncultured Opitutaceae bacterium
TCTCGACCGAGACCATCGGGTTGACGATGGGGTGGTCGCCCGTGTTGTAGATCTCAAGCATGATGTTCGTGCCGAAAGTCTTCACGGGGTCCAGGAGCACGGCGCTCGTGTGGATGCCGAAATTGCCCGCGCCCTGGTTGAGGACGACGTAGTGCTCCTTGAGGTACATGGAGCAGCTCGTGAGCAGCCCGCAGTGGGGCGGGATCGTGAGCGGCGACGCGTCGTGGCGGATCTGGACCTTGTCGAGGAAGTTGCGCCCGGCCGCCCCGCTGACGATCAGCTCGAAATTGATGCGCTGGAGCCTTGGGTTGAGCGTGTAGCTGACCTGGTGCGGGGTCAGGAACACCGAGCCCTGCCGGTCGATGCTGATCGTGTTGGGGAGCTTCAGGCGGTTCTCCTTGATCGCTGTCCAGATCTCGTCCGAGGAGAGCTTGGCGCCCGCGGGCGCATGGAACAGGCGCCCCACGGGAACGCCCGAGCGCAGCAGCTTCTTCCAGTAGTTGGAGTTGGGGAAGCTCATGTCGAAGGCGAACGCCTCGACCGCGAGGATCAGCCTGTTGCCGTCGACCTCGAGCCCCCCCTGGATCTGCATCTCAATCCCTATCCTCGCCAGCGAGCTGCGCTCGGTGAACTTCAGCTCGCCTATCCTGTACTTCATGAACTCGAACTCGGCCGGGTTGCGCGGCCAGAATGCGAGCGTCAGGCTGACGGTGGCCTCGTCCTTGTTCTTCACGATCAGGATTTGGCCGTCCTGGCTGGTCCAGAATTGCTCGGGGCTCATGTTGGGAACCTGCGACCTTGGCGAAACGGGAGCCCGGACTCAAGCGGCGAACGCCGCTATAGAATTGCAAACCACGAGCCGTGCGGCTTATGTCAGCCTTTCATCGCATGAAATTGAATCCCTTCCCGAAGGCCTTGGGCCTCGCACTCGTCACGGCATCGGCGGCGCTCGCCCAGAGCGGCACGGCGACGGCCACGCCGCCGGCCGCCTCGCCCGCGCAGCCAGCCGCGATCGTGCCCGTCGTGCCCTCCGCCTCGATCTACACGGACGCCCAGCTCCTCGAGGAGTTCGGATGGTATGTCGGCCAGAAGACCGGTCTTTCCCAGCTCCAGCTCGCCCCGGGCGAGGCCGAGGCGCTCGGCAAGGGGGTGCTCGAGGCGCTCAACGGCAAGGAGTCGCCTTTTGAGCTCCAGAAGATCGGCGGCCCCATGACGGAGTTCATCCAGAAGAAGCAATCCGCCATCCTCGACCGCCTCAGGATGAAGAACCTGAGCGAGTCGGCCGCCTTCTTCACAAAACTCCGGGAGAACAAGAACGTGGTGGAGATGCGCGACGGGCTGCGCTACGAGATCCTGAAGCCCGGCACGGGCGCGGCGCCCAAGCCGACCGACACCGTGAAGGTGAACTACACAGGCACGCTCCTCGACGGCACCGTCTTCGACAGCTCCGAGAGGCTCGGCAAGCCTGCCGAGTTTCCGCTCAACAAGATGATCTCCGGTTGGATCGAGGGCCTGCAGCAGACGAGCAAGGGCGGCAAGATCAAGCTCTACGTCCCGCCCCAGCTCGCCTACGGCGACGAGGGCCGCCCCGGGATCCCCCCGGGTGCCACCCTCATCTTCGAGGTCGAGCTCCTCGACATCACGCCGGGCGCGCCCGCCTCGGCCCCGGCGACCATCGTTCTGCCGACTCCGGCCAGGTGACGGGGGGATCCCCCCCCGTAGCAATTCGTAGGACGCCTCCCCTGAATCCTGCGGATGTCAACCTGTACCTCGTCGGTTTCATGGGAACCGGCAAGACGACCGTGGGGAGGGCGGTGGCCCACCGGATAGGCTTCAAGTGCGTCGACAGCGACCACGAGATCGAGCGGATCTCCGGAAGGACGGTGGCCGAGATCTTCGCGGGCGAGGGCGAGGCGGAGTTCCGCAGGCTGGAGAGGGAGTTTGTGAGGGAGGGGCACTCCGCGGAGCGCCTGGTCGTCGCCTGCGGGGGCGGTCTCGTGGTGCAGCCCGGCATGCTCGAGCTCCTCTCGTCGAAGGGGGTCGTCGTCTGCCTCCACGCCTCGATTGA
>CAYNLL010000615.1:0-2055 GCA_964398015.1 uncultured Opitutaceae bacterium
TCGAACCTCTCGCCGAGCCACCAGAGCGCCACCGCCGCCTCGCTGCCCAGGATCACCAGCACGGCGACCAGGGCCAGGACGAGGGCCGGGACCGCCCCGAGCAGCCAGTCCGACGAGAAGATGACCAGCGCGGCCGCCGCGCACGCGGGCGCCGCGACGAACAGGGCGGCCAGGAGCTGGCCGATGCCGAGGATCATCCGCTGCCCCATGAGCTCGATGCCGCCCCCGCGCGAGCGCGTCGCCTGGTGCCAGCCGGGCAGGAGCAGCATGACCGTGTTGGGCACCAGCATCTGAAGGAAGCACATGAAGGGCGCGGCGCAGCCCAGGCAGAGCGCGGCCGCGACGCGGACGGACGGCGTGAGCCATTCGAGGCCGCCCTGGGAATCGAACGTGGCGGCGCAGACGATGATGCACAGCCACAGGACCAGGGTGAGGACGGCGGTCGGCGCGAGGAGCTCGCCGAGGGCCAGCCGCCACCCCTCGATCGGGTAGGTCTTCAGCACGTCCATGTTCGGAAGGTCGCCGCGGAGGTCCTGGCGGGCGATCTGCGGCCCGACGAGGAGCGTGTAGCCGGCGAAGACCGCGCAGACCATCGCGATGACGGGCCCGTACAGGTCGCCGCCGTGGGAGCGGGCCTGGCCCGCGATCATGCCCCTTCCGGCGACGGAAACGCAGAAGATCACCCAGAGGGTCATGATCACGATGCGCCGGTTCAGCAGCGAGCTGCGCATGGAGAGCAGGTTCTTCCAGAGGAAGGCGACCTCGGGCAGGCCGCGCGGCGACAGCGGGAACGGGCCCGGCAGCGCCCGGGGCTTCGAGCCCCCGATGTGGGGCGCCTCCCCGCGCAGCAGCGCGGCGCGGACCGCCGCGCGCTTCTCGGCGAGCGCGATCGACCCCTCCTCGAACCTGAATTCCGTGCTGGACACCCAGTAGTAGTGGAGGGCGAGGACGCCGAGCGCCGGCAGGAGCGCCAGGGCGAAGTCGCCGATCCCCGCCGCAAAGTAGGGCGAGAACACGATCACGAAGGGGAGGATGAGCCAGTGCAGCGGAGACGAGTCCACCAAGCCGTCGAAGAGCCTGCCCATCGGCTCGGTCCCGACGAAGAATCCGGCGGAATGCGCGTTCACGTAGGACGTCACGGACCCCACGACGGCGCACGCGTAAAAGACGATCGCGGTGACGCCGGCGAGCCGCTTCAGCATGTAGCCGGAGCCCTTCTCCCTCATGCGGGCGAGCGTCAGGTTGGTCCCGTTGAGGTGGAGATCGAAGATCGAAAGGATGAGCCACCACCCGATCGTCTGCTGCACGCGGTTGCCCGTGCTCCCGAACCTCCTGAAAAAGAAGACGATGAGGAAGGACGTGAACAGGATGGCCAGCTGGGCGCTGACCAACCTGAAATGGATCAGCATCCTGCGCGTGACGGGCGCGGGGAACAGGAACGCGATCTCCGCCTCGGTGAAGCGCAGGCCCGGCTTCGCGGCGGGCCAGATCCACGCATAGGCAATCCTCAGGAGGGCGAGCGCGGACAACCCGACGCAAAGGGCGAGGGCGACAATCCTCCCCGCGCCGGCCGCCACCCGCACGCCGTCGGAGGCCGCCATTCCCGGCCGCTTCACGAGGACAAAGTAGAGGTAGAGGACGGCGACGACGGTCCCGATCAGGTATTTCGGCTGGCGCAGCCTCCGGACGCGGTAGACGACGAGGTTCCTGAGCGAGGTGAGCCGCAGGTAGAGGAGGGCGCCGATCATGGCTTGGGGTCGGGTCCGGCTCCGCTCAGGTCTCCGAGCCGCCGGTGGCCCGGATGAAGACCTCCTCGAGGCTCACGCCGGACTCGCCGTTGCTGAACTTCGCTGCGACCTCGGAGAGGGTCCCGTCCGCCACCTTCTCCCCCTTCTTGAGGATGAGCACGTGCGTGCAGACCTCCTCAAGCAGGTGCAGGAGGTGCGAGGAGAGGACGATCGCGGCCCCGTCCCTCGCGCGGCGCACGATCGAGTCCTTCATCCGGCGGATGCCGAGGGGGTCCAGGCCCGTCAGCGGCTCGTCGAAGAACATCAC
>CAYNLL010000616.1:0-2029 GCA_964398015.1 uncultured Opitutaceae bacterium
GTCCGGTCCTTTGCCGGGCAGACCTGGACGCAGAGCGAGCATCCGGTGCAGTCGTCGGTGGCGACCTGCAGGACGTAGCGGTTGCCGGGGAACTCCGTCGACTTGAAGGGCACGGAGGCGAAGCCGGCCGGGGCGCCGGCGAGGGCCTCGGGCGCGACGAACTTCGCGCGGATGGCGGCGTGCGGGCAGACGAGCACGCACTTGTTGCACTGGATGCACACGGCCGGGTCCCAGACCGGAGTCTCGAGCGCGATGTTGCGCTTCTCGAAGCGCGACGTCCCGGTGGGCCAGCACCCGTCGAGCGGGAGCGCGCTCACCGGCATCAGGTCGCCCTGGTTCGCCAGCAGCCGGGCCGTGACCTTCTGGACGAACTCCGGGGCTCCGGGGTAGGCCGGCGGCACGGTAACGATCGCCTCCGCGTCGGGTGCGGCGGGTATCGCCACCTGCTTCAGCCCGGCGAGGGTCGCGTCGACCGCCGCGAAGTTCATGCGCACGATCTGCTCGCCCTTCTTGGCGTAGGTCTTGGCGATCGCCCCCTTGATCTGCGCCACGGCCTCGTCGGGCGGCAGCACGCCGGACAGGGCGAAGAAGCAGGTCTGCAGGATCGTGTTCGTGCGCCTGCCCATGCCGGCCGCCTGCGCCACGCCCGTGGCGTCGATGACGAACAGGCGCAGCCTCTTGTCGATCAGCGCCGTCTGCCACTCGCGCGGGAGCCTGGCCCAGGTCTCCTCCGGCGAATGCGGGGAGTTCAGGAGCACGGTGCCGCCGGGCGCGGCAAAGGAGAGGATCTCGACGCGGCCCACGAACGAGAACTGGCTGCACGCCACGAATTCCGCGCGGCTGACGAGGTAGGGCGAGCGGATGGGCCGCGGGCCGAAGCGCAGGTGCGACACGGTCATCGATCCCGACTTCTTGGAGTCGTAGACGAAGTAGCCCTGGGCGAAGTTCTTGGTCTGCTCCCCGATGATCTTGATCGAGTTCTTGTTCGCCCCGACCGTTCCGTCCGCGCCGAGCCCGAAGAACAGGCAGCGGCGCACGTCGGAGGGCTCCAGGTCGAAGTCGGCGTCGTACGGCAGGGAGGTTCCGGTCACGTCGTCGTTGATGCCGATCGTGAAGTGCGCGGGCGCCTGCGGGCCGGCCAGGCGGTGGAACACGGCCCGGGCCATGCCCGGCGTGAACTCCTTCGATCCGAGCCCGTAGCGGCCGCCGAGGACGCGGGGGTGGGCGCCGCCGGGGTGGCCCTCTGCCAGCGCGCAGACGACGTTCATGTACAGGGGCTCGCCCAGCGAGCCCGGCTCCTTCGTGCGGTCGAGGACGGCGATCGCCTTGACGGTGGCGGGGAGCGCGGCGAGGAACGCCCGGGTGCTGAACGGGAGGAAGAGGCGGACGGCGACGACCCCGACTTTCTCGCCGTGGGCGGCCAGCCAGTCGACGGTCTCGATGACCGTCTCGACCGCGCTTCCCATGGCGACCACCACGCGGTCCGCCTCGGGATGCCCGTGGTAGTCGAAGAGGTGGTAGGAGCGGCCCGTCACGGCGGCGAGGCTGTCCATCGTCGCCTGCACGGCATCCGGCGCGGCGTCGTAGAACCGGTTCACCGCCTCGCGGCCCTGGAAATAGACGTCCGGGTTCTGGGCGGTGCCCCGCAGCGTGGGGCGGTCGGGTGACATCGAGCGGGAGCGGAACTCGGCGATGTCGCCCTCGTCGATCACGGTGCGCAGGACCTTGTCGGGGAGCAGCGCCAGCTTCGACACCTCGTGGGACGTGCGGAAGCCGTCGAAGAAGTGGATGAACGGCACCCGCGTGCGGTAGCTCGCGGCATGCGCGACCAGAGCGAGGTCGTGCGCCTCCTGGCCCGAGTTGCTGCACAGCAGCGCGCAGCCCGTGGCGCGGCACGCCATGACGTCGGCCTGGTCGCCGAAGATCGAGAGGCCCTGCGCCGCGAGGGCGCGCGCGCTCACGTGCACCGTGAGCGGCAGCAGCTCCCCCGCGATCTTGTAGAGGTTCGGGATCATCAGCAGCAGCCCCT
>CAYNLL010000617.1:0-2016 GCA_964398015.1 uncultured Opitutaceae bacterium
GTCACCACCCAGCTCCAGGACGCGATCGGCCGGGCGCACGGCGTCAAGGTGATCGACACCCTGACGGGCTTCAAGTGGATCGGCGCGAAGATCCGAGGCTACGAGGAGCGCCTCGTTGCCGCGATGGGGCCCGGGTGGAGCTACGACGACACGCCGTTCCCCGAAAGGGCGAGGCTGCTCCTCGAGCACAGCACGTTCTACGTCTTCGGCACCGAGGAGAGCTACGGCTACCTCCCCAACGACTACGTCCGCGACAAGGACGGCAACGCGGCGTGCCTCATGTTCTCGGAGCTCTGCGCCTGGGTCGCGCTCCAGGGGCTCACGGTGCCCGAGTACCTCGACAGACTCTACCTCAAGTACGGGTTCTTCCTGGAGGACACGATCAACATCTACTACGAGGGGGCGAGCGGCAGCGCCAAGATCGCGCGCATCCTCGACACCTACAGGACGGCGCACCCCGAGGGGTTCGGGGACGTGCGCGTGACGGGCTTCCAGGACTTCGGCCGCGAGCGGATCCTCGACGCGGACGGCCAGGAGATCCCGAAGCAGGACCTCTACGTCGTAAGCCTCTCCAACGGGTACCGTTTCGCCGCCCGCGGCAGCGGCACGGAGCCGAAGATGAAGTTCTACCTCTTCGCGTCCGACCGCGTGGGGGCCGCCGCAGAGCTGCCTGCCGTCAAGGAGAGGGTGCGCGGCGAGCTCGCCCGCCTGAAGCGGCTGATCGAGGCGGACGCGCGCGCGCGGGCCGAGGGCTGAGCGGGGCCCCTAGAGCAGGAGCAGGGCCGGCTTCTCGAGCAGGTCGCGCAGCGCGGCCAGATAGGCGGCGCCCACGGCGCCGTCGACGACGCGGTGGTCGACCGAGAGGGTGAGCGCCATCTGCTGGCCGATCACAACCTGGTCGTCCTTGACCACGGGCTTCCTGACCGTGGTGCCCACGGCGAGGATGGCCGCGTTCGGGGGATTGATGATCGCCGAGAAGCGGTCGATCCCCATCATCCCGAGGTTCGAGACGCAGAAGGTGCCGCCCGTGAACTCCGCGGGCGCGAGCTTCTTCTCGCGGGCGCGCTTGCCGAGCGCTTTGGCCTCGGCGCTGATGGCGAAGACGGTCTTTATGTGGGCGTCGCGGACGACGGGGGTGATGAGCCCGTCCTCCATCGCGACGGCGAACGACACGTGGGCCGCGGAATGGTAGCGGACCGCGGTGTTCTCCCACGAGGCGTTCACCGCGGGGACGCGGCGCAGCGCCTCCGCCGATGCCTTCAGGACAAAGTCGTTGACCGAGAGCTTCACGCCCTCCTTCTCGAGCGCAGCATTCAGCTGGGCCCTCAGCTCGAGGAGGGGCCCGGCGTCGATTTCGACCTCGAGGTAGAAGTGCGGGATCTGGGTCTTGGACTCGACCAGGCGGCGCGCGATGATCGAGCGGATGTTGGAGACCGGCACCAGCCTGTCCTCCTGGATCGGGCCCCTGGCGCCCAGGGAGGCGCCGCCGACGAACGGGGAGGGGACCCCGTTGCCGCCGCCCCGGGGGGCGACGGCCGCACCGAGCACGTCCGCCCGAACGATCCGTCCGCCCGGGCCGCTCCCCGTGATCCGGGAGGGGTCGATCCCCTTCTCGGCGGCGAGCTTCCGCGCGAGCGGTGAAATCCTTATGCGCCCGTCGTGGCCCTCGGGGCGGGCCTCGGGCGTCGGCGCGGGGGCCGGGGCCGCGGCGGGAGATGCGGCGGGTGCGGCGGGTCCGGGCGTCGCTGCGGGCGCGGGCGCAGCGGGCGCCGGGGCCTTGGCGGGCGCGGCCACCTTCTCGCCCGCCTTGCCGACGGCGCACAGGGCGGCGCCCAGGGGGACCTGGGAGCCCTCGGGCACGAAGACCGCGACGAGGACGCCGTCAAAGAAGCTCTCGAGCTCCATCGTGGCCTTGTCGGTCTCGACCTCGGCCAGGACGTCGCCCGTCTTCACCGCGTCGCCCTCCTTCTTGAGCCACTTGACGAGCGTGCCCACCGTCATGGTGTCGCTCAGCTT
>CAYNLL010000618.1:0-2016 GCA_964398015.1 uncultured Opitutaceae bacterium
AGCCTGCTGAAGGTCAAGGAGGGCCTCTCGACCATGGAGGAGGCCATCTCCACCGTTCCGCCCGACCTGTAATGACTGCCCGCCTGGCCCTGTTCCTCGCGGCAGCGCTTGCGCTGGCCGGCTGCCGCCACCGTGAGATCACGAAGCTCGATCGCGAGCAGGCCGCCAACATGACCAGCGAGGCGGACTTCGCCGTGACCGTGCGCGAGTGGAGCCGGGCCGAGGGCCTGTACGCGGGCGCCGCAAAACTCTGCCCGGACTCGGGGGACATCTGGCTCCACCTGGGGATTGTCCGGATGCGCCTGAACGACCATGACGGCGCGCGCTCCGCCTACAAGTCGGCGGCCTCGGTCTACGAGCAGGAGGCCTCCGTCGAGCCTCTGAAATCGATGGCGGTGATCCGCAGGGCCTACGTGCTGGTGATCCTCGGGCGGTCTGACGAGGCGCGCTCCATGGTCGCCAAGGCCTTCGAGAAGCACCCCAACGACCTGATACTCAATAAATTTATGGATAACAAGGGCTTGGACAAGATGCTCGCCGACCCCGAGCTCAAGAGCATCTCGCCCTGAGCCGAACGTGCACGGCTACTGGGCCCAGTTCCTCGCCGTCGCGGTCGCCCATTTCCTAGCGGTCGCAAGCCCGGGCCCCGATTTTGCGATGGTCGTGCGCCAGAGCCTCGCGCACGGGCGCCGGGCCGCCATATGGACGAGCATGGGGATCGGGACCGCCATCCTGGTCCACGTGACCTACGCGCTGCTCGGTGTGGGCATCCTGCTTCGCGCCTCCCCCTTCTGGTTTTCGGCGGCCAAGTTCGCGGGTGCCGGCTACCTCGCGTGGATCGGCGTGAAGGCCCTAAGGAGCCGCCCGAGCAGCGAGCCCTCCGACGCTCCGGCCGGGGCGCAGGAGGCGCTTTCCATGCCCGCGGAGCCCTCGCCCCGCGCGGCGTGGACCACCGGCTTCCTGACGAACGTCTTCAACCCGAAGGCCACCCTCTTCTTCGTGGCCATCTTCGCGTCGCTCATCGGCCCGGCAACGCCCAAGATCATCCAGGCGGCGTACGGCGCCTGGATGTCGGTCACCACGGCGGCATGGTTCACGATGGTGTCGGTGTTCTTCACCCGCGAGAGCGTCAGGCGCGCGTTCCTGCGGGGCGGCCACTGGATAGACCGGGCGATGGGGACGGTGCTGATCGCCCTGGCGGTGGCGCTCGCCCTGGCTTCCGCGAATTAGGCGTAGACGCCGCCGCCGAGGAGCCTGTCACCCTCGTAGAGCGCGAGCACCTGGCCCGTCGCGAGCGCGCGCTGGGGGTGCGAGAAGCGCACGCGCGCGCGGCCGTCGCCCTCCGGGGTGAACACCAGCTCCACGCGAGGGTCCCGGTAGCGCACGCGGCCCTCGAGCGCGCGCTCGGAGCCCACGGGCAGGCCCGTCCAGCTGAGCGAATGCACGCGGACCTCGAACTGGAACAGGCCCGGCGCGCCGGGGCGGTCGAAGCACACGAGGAGCGCGTTGTCGGCGGCGCGCTTGCCAACGACCACGTAGCGCTCGTGGTCGGCGTTCGAGGGGACGCCGATCCCGCGGCGCTGCCCGAGCGTGAAGTGGTGAAGCCCGCGGTGGCTCCCGAGCGCCGCGCCGTCCGGGACCCGGACGATGGGCCCTGGACGGTCCGGGACGTAGGCGCGCAGGAAATCGCCCATCCGGACCTCGCCGATGAAGCAGATGCCCTGGCTGTCCTTCTTGTCGGCGGTCGCCAGGCCCGCCTCCCGCGCGATCCTCCTGAGCTCCGGCTTCTCGAGGCCGCCGACGGGGAAGCGCGCGTCGCGAAGCTGGTCCTGCCCCAGGAGTGCGAGGAAGTAGGTCTGGTCCTTGTTCCTGTCGGCGCCCTCCCTCACCTCGACGAGGCCGTCGGCGCCGGCGCCCCGCCGCGCGTAGTGGCCCGTAGCCACCGCGGAGAATCCGCTCTCGAGCGCCCATGCCCGGAACGCGCCGAACTTGATCTCCCGGTTGCACATGATGTCG
>CAYNLL010000619.1:0-2012 GCA_964398015.1 uncultured Opitutaceae bacterium
GATAGATCGCGAAGTTCGCGACGACGATGAACCTCGAGCGGAGCCAGATCGCGGTCGCCACGACCACGACGCTCTGCACTGAGAGCCACACAAAGACGTCGGGCGGCTGCGAATCCCTTATGATGGCAAGGCTCAGGGCGACAAAGCCTGTCATCGCGCAGACGAAGGAGCCGATCCCCTCGCGCTCGCGCGAATGAAGGACGGCGAGCCCCAGGAGCGCGACCGAGGCGGCCACTTGGTAACCCGCCATCGAGGACTCGAAGCAGGTGAGCGTGTGCACCAGGTAGATCGCGTAGGCAGCGAGGGCGTTTAGGAAGATGCCGGCATCGGCCATCATGCGCTCGCGGTCGCCGCGCGTGGAGCGAAGGAGGCCCACGGAGAACGCGACCATGCACGCGAGGAGGATCGCCGGTGCCCACGGCGGGCCCGCGACCCCCTGCATGGGCCTTCCAAGGAACGGGTTGTTCAGGGCCCACGCCGCGTACGCGGCGTAGGAAAGGGGCATGGCGACGAGGACCGGGGCGGGGCTTCGAAGGGCGACGGCCGACGCTGCGGCCGTGAGGCCAAACAGCGCTACAAGGCAAAGGCCGGCGGTCATTGTGCCCGCGGCGACCGCCGCCACAAAGCCCGTGAGGAGAGCCAGGCCGAGGAGCCACGGAGACCTCCGGAGCAGCGCGAGCGCGACATTGGCCCCGGCGGTCAGGGCAAGGACAAGCACGCCGGCGACCGAATCAGCCGCCAGGGCGTGCGCGTCCCCGAAGTAGCAGAGGCGCAGGCTTGCGAAAAAGAGCAGCGCCATGGCTGCGGCGCGCAGCGGCCCCGACAACTGCTCGAGCGGGCGCGGGAAGAAGCGGGCCAGTGCGAAGAGCCCCGCGACGAGGAGATAACCCGCCAGCGAGGGGACCGTGGCCGGCAGGCCGCGGTACGGGAGCGAGAGCATGACGGCGGCGCCGACCCCCAGGGCGGCGACCCCCACCCTGGCAAACCACTCCTGGCCCATCCTAAACTCGAGATCGTCCTCCTTTTCCACCGCGGGTGCCTCGACCGTCGCCACGGGTCTTCCGGGCGCCTGCTCCAGCTGGAGGTAGGTCTCGATGCGGGCCAGGCGCGCCTCCACCGCCTCGATTCGGGAGGCCACGGAGGAGGGATCGACCGGTGGGTCGCCTGTCGGAGTGGCCATAGGGTCCTGGCGTGCGCCGACGCTACATGGTCGGGGCCGGGCGCGCCAACGCCGGTGCTGTCGAAACCCGGGGATAATTTCGACTTTCGTTCATTCGACGCCACCACCCTACCACCGCGGAACACGCACGACCCGCCGCCCTTTGGCTAAAGCTGCGCATATCTTGGGAGTTGTGAGGCCCTGCGGACCGGGAGGAAATTGGCTTGCCGCACTTTCCCGCGCTCGGGATCGTCGCCCCTAAGCAAATCCACGGACCCTTCCGGTCCACGGCACCCTTAAACCCGACACCTGCGCCCTCCATGAAATGGTTCTCCTGCATCGCCCTCGCCCTGCTGCTGGCCGCGCCCTCCCGCGCCCAGTGGAACTACCCGGCCACCAAAACGGTGGACGTCGCCGACACCTACTTCGGCACGCCCTACAAGGATCCCTACCGCTGGCTGGAGGACCTCAAGGACAAGGACGTGGCCGCCTGGTTCAAGGCGCAGGCCACGCTGACGGACGGCGTGCTGGCGAAGATTCCCGGAAGGGAGGCCCTGGTCAAGGAGTGGACGGCCTTGGACAAGCTCAAGCCTGCCAAGTACAGCTCCTTCGGCTACGAGAACGGCCGGGTCTTCTACAAAAAGACCCTGGGCGGAGAAAACGTCGGAAAGCTCTACTGCCGCGTCGGATGGGAGGGGCAGGAGAAGCTCCTCTTCGACCCGGGCACCTACAAGGCGGGCGTCACGACGACGATCCAGAGCATCGTCCCGTCCATTGACGGCCGTTACGTGGCGCTCGGGCTGAGCGCCGGCGGCGCCGAATACTCGGAGCTCCGGGTCCTCGACGTGGACCG
>CAYNLL010000620.1:0-2012 GCA_964398015.1 uncultured Opitutaceae bacterium
CGCGGGGGCTGTTCATCAGCCTCCGGGAGCGCGGGCGCATCGCCGAGATGCTGCGCCTCTGGCCGCACGACGGCGTCCGGCTGATCGTCGTGACGGACGGGGAGCGGATCCTGGGGCTCGGCGACCTCGGCGCCCTCGGAATGGGCATCCCAGTGGGCAAGCTGTCCCTGTACACAGCTTGCGCGGGCGTCCACCCGTACTACACGCTCCCCATCACGCTGGACGTCGGCACCGACAACGCCTCCCTGCTGGAGGCGCCGTTCTATATCGGGATCAATGAGCGCCGGGCGCGCGGCGAGGCCTACGACGGGTTCATCGAGGAGTTCGCCGCCGCGGTCGCGGCAGTCTTTCCGAAGGCCCTCGTGCAGTGGGAGGATTTTGGCAACGCAAACGCCTTCCGCCTGCTCCACAAGTACCGCTCCCGCCTGCCGAGCTTCAACGACGACATCCAGGGGACGGCCTCGGTCGCGCTCGCGGGGCTCCTCGGGGCGCTGAAGCTCACGGGGGGCTCCCTGTCGCGCCAGGTCCTGCTGTTCCTCGGGGCGGGTGAGGCGGGCACCGGCATCGCCGACCTTTACACAGCGGCCGCACGCGCCGAGGGGCTCTCCGAGGCCGAGGCGCGGGGCCGCTGCTGGTTCGTCGACACGAAGGGGCTGGTGGTGAGGGGCCGCGGCGACACCCTGGCCGAGCACAAGGTCCCGTATGCCCATGAGCATCCCCCCATCGCCTCCCTGGCAGAGGCGGTGAGGGCGCTCAAGCCGACGGCGCTGATCGGCGTCTCGGGCATGGCTGGCGGCTTCACCCGCGAGATCGTCGAGGCGATGTGCTCGATCAACGAGAAGCCGATCATTTTCGCTCTCTCCAATCCCACCTCAAAGGCGGAATGCACGGCAGAGCAGGCCTACACGTGGTCGAAGGGCCGCACCGTCTTCGCCTGCGGAAGCCCGTTCGCGCCGGTTGAATTCGGGGGGCGCACGTTTATGCCCGGCCAAGGGAACAACATCTACATCTTCCCGGGCGTCGGGCTTGGCGCCCTGGCGAGCGAGGCGAGGGAGGTCACCGACGAGATGTTCCTCGAGGCGGCCAGGACCCTCGCGGGCCTCGTGCGGCCCGAGGATCTCGCCGTGGGTCGGATCTATCCCCCATTGACGAGAATCCGAGAGGTTTCCCTGGCCATCGCCGCCGCCGTCGCCGCGGTCGCGCACCGCACCGGCCTGGCGAGGGCGCCGCATCCCGGCGACCTCGTCGGGGATATTCGCGAGCGGATGTTTCAGCCCGTCTACCGCGAATTCGCCTGAAACCTGCCGGAATGACCCGCCTGCGAGGGGACGAGGGGCGCGCACGCCTTTTGGCCGCCCTTTGGGGCCGATTTTGCTTGTGAAATGACCGATGATCGCCGTCCTTCTCGGCTGTTTCCTCGGCAACACCAAGATCATAGGTAATTAACCATCAATGGCTACCGTCTCCCTGATCCGCATGGGCTCCCAGGCCGCCCCGAGGGGAAAGCCGCGGGCCACACCATCAACGAGACCCTGTGTCGCTCCCGTGGGCGCGGCGGGGCTCCCGCGCCGGATCCTCTCCGCGTTTCTCGCCGCAGGATTGTTCCTGGGGGCGCCCTTCATTTTCGCGGACTCGGCGGCGCCGGCGGCCGCCCACTTCGCGCCCTTGGCGGCTTCGGACCTGGTGGCGGCGCTGCCGCCCCCTCCCGCGGCGGGCTCCCTCGCCGCGCAAGCGGACCTTGAGACCGATCTCCAGGTGCAGGCGTCGCGCACGGCGGACCAGGTGGCGTGGGCGAAGCTCGTCGCCGACTTTGACCCCTGGGTTCTCTTTGGCCACGGCGACCTGCTGGGCCCCGGGTTCACCAAGACCGACCTGCCTCACCTCGCCCGGCTGCTCGCCGACTTCAGGTCCGACGCCTCGCCGGTCTACAAGGCGGCCAAGCAGGCCTTCGGGCGCCCCAGGCCCTTCTCGGTGGACCCCCGGGTGCAGCCGTGCGTCTGGAAGCCTGTCGA
>CAYNLL010000621.1:0-2005 GCA_964398015.1 uncultured Opitutaceae bacterium
TGGCCCGTGCGCTCGCCGATGAACACGAGGCGCGAGGTGAAGTAGCCCCGGAGCCCGAGCCCGTTGGTGCGCGCGACCGCGATGTCCGCCGCCGCGAAGAACGCGCCCCGGATCCCCGCCCCCGAGGCCACCTCCGAGGCGACGCTGCCGCCGAACCGGCTGGTGATGTCCACGCGGACCTGGGAGGGCCCGGCGCCGGAGAAGCGGATGTCGTAGTTGCAGGTAGACCCGCCGGGCACGACGTGGTACCGCCCATGCGAATTAAAGGCCTGGAAGGCCAGCGCGTTGAGCTCGGGCGTGTCGCCCGACACCCTCACCGGAATCGTCCTGTTGTCGGCGACGACGTCGAGCTCGCCGATGTCGCGCTGGGCCGCGGCCGGGGCGGCAATTGAGAGTGCAATGAGGGCCAATCGTGGGAATCTGGGCATGGTGTGGGCGCTTGCGCTCCATTTCTATTTGCGCGCGGGCGGCGCATAACAACTCTTATTTGTGCCGTGAACTCCGACGCCCTACTGGAACAGCTCAGGAAGGTTAAATACCCAGGCTTCAGCCGCGACATCGTCTCATTCGGACTGGTGAAGGCGGCGGAGCTCGAGGGGGGCGTCGCGCGCGTGGCGCTCGCCATCTCGACGAACGACCCGAAGGTGCCCAAGCAGCTCAAGGAGGACGTGGAGCGTGCGCTCTCCTCGCTTGCGGGTGTCGAGCACGCGTTCGTTGAGGTCGCCGTCCAGGCGGCGCGGGCGCCCGCGGCGCCGGGTGCGAAGTCCTCGGCGGCGAAGGGCATCCACCGCGCGGTGGCGATCGCATCGGGAAAGGGCGGCGTGGGAAAGAGCACGTTCGCGGTCAACCTGGCCTGCGCCCTGGCCCAGGTGCTCGAGGCCCGCGGCAGGCCGGGGCGGGTCGGACTCATGGACATCGACATCTACGGCCCGAGCGTCCCCCTGATGATCGGGATCAAGGGGCGGCCCCAGGTCGAGGGCGAGGGCCAGGAGTCGCGCCTGGTGCCCATGGAGAGGTTTGGCGTGAAGGTGATGAGCATGGGCTTCCTCGTGGACGACGACACGCCCGTGGTGTGGCGCGGGCCGATGGTAATGAAGACGGTGCAGCAGTTCGTCCAGAATGTGACATGGGGGGAGCTCGACGTCCTCCTCGTCGACCTTCCGCCGGGAACCGGCGACGCCCAGCTCTCGCTCGTGCAGACGCTGCCGCTGGACGGGGCGATCATCGTCACGACCCCGCAGGCCGCGGCGACGCAGGTCGCCCTCAAGGGCGGGCTCATGTTCCAGAAGGTGAACGTGCCGATCCTCGGCGTGGCCGAGAACATGAGCCACTTCGTGGACCCCTCGGGCCAGAAGCACCTGCTCTTCGGTTCCGGAGGGGGGATCGCGACCGCCGAGAGGCTGGGTACCGTCCTCCTGGGAGAGGTTCCCCTGGCCCAGTCGATCCGGGAGGGGGGCGACAAGGGCGTGCCGATCGTCATCGGGGAACCCGGCGGCGCCACGGCAGGGGTGTTCACGGGGATAGCGCTGGCGCTCCTGGCGACCCTCGAGAAGGCCGGGTCAAGGCCAATGTAACAATTGCACGACATTGCCGGCATTGACAGGACGCGCGGCGACCCTCACATCCTTGCTTTTATCGGATCCGCTGCATGACGTCTCCCACCAAAGAACCCGCGACCTCATCGTCCCGCGAGTTCGTGAAGCAGTCGAGCCTCTACCAGGAATTCCTCGCGGAGAGGGAGGAAATATTGAAGCATAAGTGGCTCGAATCCGAGCGTTTGGGCTACGACATCGGCTTCGAGCGGGCGCTGCTGGACTGGATCCGCAAGCACCGCGAGGGCTGGCGCGCCGCGCGCCGCCAGAACCTATCGGCCCCGGGGCCGGGCTCGTCCTCTCCCTTCTCAGGCACCGGCGGCAGGCAGCCCTAGGGCCGCCCGCGTCTGGTCCCCCCTTACTTGATCTCCTTGTGAAGCGTGTGGCGCTTCAGGTGGGGGTTGTACTTCTTC
>CAYNLL010000622.1:0-2002 GCA_964398015.1 uncultured Opitutaceae bacterium
TGTAGTCGCCGTAGGCCAAAACCCAAAGGACCGGAAACGCGAACCTCGGGGCCAGCGTGTCGTGGCACCACTCGACCACCGTGTCCACGTAGCGCTCGGCGCGGCAGCACGAGATAGGGAAGCTGTATTCCTCCAGGCCGCCGACCTCCTCGTAGGGCTCCACGGTCTGGCACGGGAGGGGGTCTCCGTGATCCACAACGCACTGGTCTTCCCGGAGTCGCCCCGAGCCCGCGACGCGGAGCTGCGCGCCCGCCTCGGGGCGGGCCCGGCTACAGCCGTCCTCCTCTGCGTCGCGATGTTTCGGCCGGCGAAGAACCAGCGGGCGCTGATCGAGATCGCCGCGGGGCTTCCCGCCGGCTGGGACTGGAGCCTCTGGCTTGTCGGCGACGGGCCGGAGCGCGCCTCGTGCGAGCGGCTCGCCGTGCGCCTCGGCCTTGCGGGAAGGGTCCGATTCCTCGGCTTCCAGCACGACCCCGGTCCCTGCTACCGGGCCGCGGACATCGCCGTCCACGCCTCCCGGGAGGAGGCCCTCTCGAACTTCCTGATCGAGGCCCAGGCGCACGGCCTGCCCGCCGTGGCCTGCCGCGCCCTCGGGATCAGGGAATGCTTCCTCGAGGGGCGCACCGGCTGGATGTTGGAGCAGGGCGACTACGGCGGGTTCAGGGACGCTCTGGCCCAGCTGGCCGCCGACACGCCCGAGGCGAGGGCCGCCCGCGCCGATGAGGCGCGCGCCTTCGCGCGGCGCTCCTTCGACACGGGCAGGCAGGTGGCGGCGTACGTCAGCCTGTTCGAGGCGCTGCTCAAGCCGGCCGGCGCCGCGCCCCGCCCGTGAGCTCCCCACGTCGGCAGCGTCCCCGCGCCACGCGCGGTAGCCCCGAATGCATCCGCCTGAGGGGCGTCAGGCAGAACAACCTCAAGGGATTCGACCTGGACATCCCGCTGGGACGCTACGTCGTCGTCACCGGGCTCTCCGGCGCGGGCAAGAGCTCGCTCGTGTTCGACACGCTCCATGCCGAGGGTCAGCGCCGTTACGTGGAGACGTTCAGCGCCTACACGCGCCAGTTCCTCGAGCTCCTCGACAAGCCGAGGGTCGACTCGATCGAGAACATCCGGCCCTCGATCGCGATCGAGCAGACCAACACCGTGAAGTCGTCCCGGTCGACCGTCGGGACGATGACCGAGCTGACGGATTTCTTCAAGGTGTGGTTCAGCCACGTGGCGGCCTGCTTCGACCCGGACACCGGGGAGAGGGTCGAGGACGACAACCCACAGAGCGTCTGGCGAAAGACGCTCGCGGCGAGCGCCGGCGCGCAGGCTGTCATCGCCTTCGAGGTGGCCCGGCCCGGCAACATAGCGTGGACGGAGATCCTCTCCAACCTGAAGAACCAGTCCTACGTGCGCATCCTTGCCCCGGGCACGGCAGGCCCGGGCCTCGCCGTCCACCGCGTGGAAGAGCTGCTCGCCGACCCGGGTCCGCTCTCGGGCGCCGAGCGGATCCTCGTCGTCCAGGACCGCGTCAAGGTGGAGCCGCAGGAGATGGCGCGCTTCACCGAGGCGGTCGAGACGGCGATGCACTTCGGCCGAGGGGAGGTCCGTATCCTCGGCGCAGAGGGATTTGCCGAGCTCGGCCACTACTCGCGCGGCCTGCACTCGCCCAAGACCGGCCGCAAGTTCCGCGCCGCCACACCTCCCCTCTTCTCGTTCAACTCGCCGCTCGGCGCCTGCCCCAAGTGCAGGGGGTTCGGGCGCGTGATCGACATCGACTACCGGCTGGCGATCCCCGACATGTCGCTCTCGGTCGACGGCGGGGCGCTGCGCTGCTGGGAGGGCGCGGTCTACAGCTCAAGCAAGGACGACATGAGGGTCTTCGCGAAGAAGCGCAGGATCCCGATGGACGTGCCGCTCGAGCGCCTCACGGCCGAGCAGCGGGCCTTCATCATCGAGGGCGAGCCGGGGTACGGGACGGAGAACGGGAAGGAATGGCCCAAGTACTGGTACGGGG
>CAYNLL010000623.1:0-2002 GCA_964398015.1 uncultured Opitutaceae bacterium
CGGCATCTCGCTGCCCGGCACCGGCGAGACCCCCAAGGCCCCGGTTTCGCGCGTTGTGTCAGGCGCCTGCGGGCAGCCGACCCGCCGACCGCGTCCGCTGCGGCCCAGCCGCCCTCCCTCGCCCTCCCCTGTGGGGCGCGGCGCGCCTCGGCGGGCCCTCGCGCCCTCGGGACTGAGGTGGGGCTGAACCACCCCTGGTCGCCGGCTATGCGTGCGCGAGCTCGGCGGCGCTTCCGCGACGGGCCTCGGTCTCCTCCGAAGGGGAGACGCGCCGGTCGTCCGCGCTGCACCACTGCGCCCAGCAGGCGCGAAGCGCCTCGCCGAAGCGCGCCGCCTGACCCCGATGGTCAAGCAGGGGGCCCTGCTGCATCGCGGCCCGAATCCCCGCGCTCTCGAGGCAGAGGGACGCGCGGTCGGCGGCGAGGCCGGAGGCGATCCGGACATAGTCGGCCGGGCTCTTTGCCACCCACCCGGGTTTGCCGATGGCCGCCAGTAGGCTGGCCCCGACCCGGCTCGCATGCCGGTCGCCCGCCAGCGTGACCACCGGACGGCCCATCCACAGGGCCTCGCAGGTCGTGGTCGTTCCGCCATAGGGAAAGGGGTCCAAAGCGATGTCGATCTTGCCGTAGGACGAAAGGTGCCCGGCGAAGCTCGGTTCGGGCTGAAGCAGGGTCACGCGTCCGGAGTCGATTCCCGCCGCGGCAAGGCGGGGCAGGATCCTCTCCGGCTCCATCCTGAGCCCCTTGAGCAGGAGGCGCGACCCGGGTGCGGCCGCCAGCACATCTCCCCAGAGGCGCAACGTGAAGTCGTTGACCTTGCATAGGTTATTGAAAGACCCGAACACCGGCGCGCCCGACTCGCCCCTCGGCGGCAGACCCCCGGCAGCCTCGGCCTCGGAAGGCGGCGCATAGGCCCATGCACAGGGGGAAAAGCGCACAAGGCGCTCGACGCAGGCGCCGTCGGCTTGCCCCTCGGGATCGGCGATGTTGTCCGTGAACCGGAAGTCCATCTCCCGTACACCGGTGGTGTTCGGGTAACCGAGATAGGCCACCTGCACGGGAGCAAGGCGGCGGGCGAAAAGCGGGAGGCGGTTCTGGCCCGTGTGGCCCGCCAGGTCCACCATCATGTCCGGGGCGTCGGCCCTGATCGAATCCTCGGCGACGACATTGGGCTTGCCCGCAAGATTGCGCCAGTGCGCCGCGTGCGAACGAAGCCGGTCGGAGACCGCGTCGACCCGCACGTTGTCGTGGTAGAGGATGACCTCGAACTGCGCGGGATCCAGGTGCGCCAGCAGGGGTTCGATGAAGTACGCGACCGAATGGGCCCGCAGGTCGGGCGACAGGAACCCGACGCGGATCCTCCTCCGACGGTCCCTGGAGTTTACAAACCGGCGCCCAGGCGCCGGCGGGAATAGGCGACCAAAGGCGCGGTGCTCCTCAAACAGCTGATCCTTTGGAAGTTCCGCCAGGTAGTTGAGCAGGAAAAGCCGGTTGCTCTGAGCCCTGACGTTGCCGGGGAAATCGGAGACTAGCCGGTCGCATTGGGAAAGCGCCTCGGCCACCCGGTTGGACGACTGGAGCGCCTGCGCATAGACGAGGCGCGCCGTCGCGTTCTTGGGATCGAGCCCGAGGGCGGCCTCGCAGCTCGCGAGGGCCTCCTTCAAGAGGCCCTCGCCGTTGAACAGGTCGGCGATCGTCGCCATGGCGTCGGCGTAACCCGGCCTCAGTTTGAGGGCCTGGCGGTAGCAGCTCATCGCGTCCGCCTTCCTGCCGACCCTCGCGAGAAAGACGCCGAGCATATGCCAGGCCTCCGGATTGCCCGAATCGAGCGCAAGGCCCGCCTTCAGGTTCGCCTCGCCCTCCTCGTGGAGGCCGAGGGCGGCCTGTGTGCGCCCGAGGCACATGAGCGTCCAGCCCGAGTCCGGGCGCACCCGTCTGGCGCGGCCCAGGAGGCGTGCGGACTCCTCCATGCGCTCGAGCGCATAGGCCACCGCCCCAGCGAG
>CAYNLL010000624.1:0-1989 GCA_964398015.1 uncultured Opitutaceae bacterium
GTAGAGGCCCGACGCGGCCGCGCCCTTCTCGGCGAAGTGGAGCGTCATCTCGACCGCGTCCTTAACGTAGAGGAAGTCGCGCATCTGCTCCCCGTCCCTGTAGCGCGCGTCGTAGCTCTTGAAGAGCCCGAGCTTCCCCGAATCCGTGATCTGGCCGTAGGCCTTGGACACCAGGGAGCGCATGTCGCCCTTGTGCTCCTCGTTCGGGCCAAAGACGTTGAAGTACTTCAGGCCCACGATCCGGTTGAGCCAGCCCAGGCGGCGGGCGTGGAGGTCGAAGAGCTGCTTCGAGTACCCGTACATGTTGAGGGGGCGCAGCCGCTCGATGTCGGCGTCGGTGTCGCTCATCCCGCGGGCGCCGTCGCCGTAGGTGGCGGCCGACGAGGCGTAGACGAAGCGTGCCCCCAGGCCGAGGGCCCATGCCGCGAGCTCGCGGGTGAAGGCGGTGTTGTTGTCGATGAGGTACGACGCGTTGCGCTCGGTGGTCGAGGAGCAGGCCCCCAGGTGGAAGACCGCGGAGAACTTTCCGAACGCGGTGGCGCTGTGGGCGATCCTTGAGCGCAGGGCGGGGCCCTCCACGTAGTCCGCGTACCTGAGCGGCACCAGGTTCCTCCACTTCTCGTCCGATTGCAGGAGGTCGCAGACCACGATGTCCTCGACCCCCCTGGCGTTGAGCGCCCACACCAGCGCGCTGCCGATGAAGCCCGCGCCGCCGGTGACCAGGATGCGTCCGCTCAGGGCGTTCACGGGCCTAGGCCGAGAGCTCCTTCGCCCGCGCCTGCGCGGCGTGGACGGTCTCCTGGATCATGCCGCGGAAATCGCGGTCGGCCATCTTGCGGAGCCCCGCCGCGGTGACACCGTTGGGAGAGGTGACCTCGCTGCGCAGGACCTCGGGGTCGACGCCCCTGCGGGCGAGGAGGCGGGCGGCGCCGAGCAGCGTCTCCACGGCGAAGAGCTTGGAGGTGGCCGCGTCGAAGCCGACGCCGAGCGCCGAGTCGCGAAGCGCCGCGGCAAACTCGAAGACGTAGGCGGGGCCGCAGCCGCAGATGGCGGTGAAGGCGTCGAGCTGGCCCTCGGGCAGCTCGATCGCGACCCCAAGGGCGCCGAACACCTGCGCGAGGGTATCCCGGTCCAGAGGGTTCAGGGGATCGCGCGAGCACCACCCCGTCACGCCCGCGCCGATCTGGCTGGGGGTGTTGGGCATGCTGCGGATGATGTTGCGCGCGCCGGGGAAGACGCGCGAGAGCGACGCGACGGTCTTTCCCGCGAGGATGGAGATCACGAGCCGGCCCTGTGTCAGGGCGGCGAGGCGGGGGTCGGCCGACTGCAGGTGCTGGGGCTTGAAGGCGACCACCAGCGCGTCCGCGCGCACGAGGAGGTCCTCGAGCGACGCGGCGAGGCGGATCCCCGTCCTTGAGGAGAGCTTGGCCGCAGTCGCGCCCGCACCCCCGATGCAGACCATCCGCCCCGCTGGAAAGGACCCGGTGGCCAGCAGGCCGTCCACCATGGCTGCAGCCATCGAGCCGGACCCCAGGAAAGCGACCTCGTTCATCGATGCGCGGCGGGGAGAGGCCTAGTCGGCGTCGTCCTGCGACTTGTCCCGGTGCCGGGGATCGCGCACCGGGTGGACGAGGATGGCGGTGGCGCCGCCCTCGGGCCTGGAGGCCATCGTCACCTCGCCGCCCAGGCTGCGCAGGGAATGCCGCGCGATCGTCAGGCCCATGCCGACGCCCACCGTGCGCTTGGAGCTGACGAAGGGCTCGAACATGCGGTCTCGAATGTCGTCGGAGATCCCCACGCCCTTGTCGTCGACGCGCAGCTCGAGCATCTTCTCGCCGCGGGGCTTGTCCGTGAGGCGCGCGGTCACCTTTATCGAGCGCTGCTCGGCCGGCGCCTCCTTGTAGGCCTCCCAGGCGTTGATCAGGATCTTGGAGAGGACCTCCTCGAAGGTCTCGATGTTCGTGTCGATCTCGACCTCGCCGAGGGGAT
>CAYNLL010000625.1:0-1977 GCA_964398015.1 uncultured Opitutaceae bacterium
CCGAGCGAGCCGGCCGCGCCCGGCCGCCGGCTCAGGAAGAGCAGCGCGACGCAGGCGGCCGGCATCGCGAAGCCGTGCGAGAGGTCGGGATCGCCGGACCACTCCGGCCACAGGTGGGCGACGAGCGCGGCGCCCAGGAGCGCCAGGAGGGCCAGGTTGGCCTTTGCCGCCGTCGGCAGCCGTTTCTTGTCCACGCGCCCGGTCACCCGCGGAGGCTGGGGCCGCCCCGCGCGGCGCGCAACGGCCAAAACATGGCGGCGGCCGCGTGGCCCTACGCCTTCACCGCGAAGAGCTCGGGGTGCATCTCGCCGTCGGCGACCCTGTTGACGGTGCCGGTCATCCTGATCGAGAACCCGTCGCCGATCTCGATCGAGATCTCGCCGCCGGGCATCACCACGGTGACCGAGCGGTCGACCAGCCCCAGGCGGTGCGCCACGGCGGCGGCCGCGCTCGAGCTGCTTCCCGAGGCGAGCGTGTACCCGGCGCCCCGCTCCCAGATCTCGATCCGGATCCGCGAGCGGTCGAGCACCCTCATGAACTGCACGTTCGTGCGGTTCGGGAACAGGGGGTGCGCCTCGAGGGCCGGCCCGTAGCGCCGGGCGAGCTCGGGGGAGAGGTCGTCCACCGGAATGACGCAGTGGGGGTTGCCGATCGTCGCCGCCGAGAACGTGAAGGCGCGCCCGCCGGCCTCGATCTTCTCGCCGACCACCTCGCGCGCGGCCCCGCCCACGGGAATCCTGCGGCTGTCGAAGCTGACCGAACCCATCTCGATCGTGATCAGGGCGCCGCCCTCCCTGATGTCCGCGCGCACGACCCCGCCGGGGGTCTCGACCGTGAACGACGGGGACGTTGCGCCGCCCCGGTCGAGCAGGTAGCGCGAGAAGATCCGCAGCCCGTTGCCCGACTTCTCGGCCTCCGACCCGTCCGGGTTGAAGATCCTCAGGCCGAAGTCGGCCTTGGCCGAGGGGAGGGGGCCCCAGAGGATGCCGTCGGAGCCGACGCCGTAGTTGCGGTGGCAGATGACGCGGATCTGCTCCACGCTGGGGGCGCCCCACGAGGGGTAGTCTGCGGGGTCCAGGACGATGTAGTCGTTGCCCAGCGCATGGTACTTGTGGAAGCGCATGCTACTTTCCTGCGGCGAGCACCGGGCGCTCCGCGTACCCGAAGAGGCCCCTGCGCTTGATCGCGTCGACGACCGGGGTCGGCACCATCGTCTCCCACGTCGGGTCCTTGTCATGGATGCGCTTCAGGACGTCCTTGGAGAAGATGCTCAGGATGGAGGGGTCGTAGCCCACGATGGAGTCGATGTAGTGGTTCTCGAGCAGGTGGGCGTAGAGGTTCGCCAGGTGCTCCACGATCCTCACGTTCTTGGCGTTGATCAGGACATTGGTGGTGAGCGCCTTGCTCGACAGGCCGTGGCCGCCCCCGTCGGGCGCGATGTACATGTCGTACGCCTCCTGGCGCATCGGGTAGATGTAGAGCTTCACGGAGTTGCGGAACAGGCGGCCGAACGACTCCAGGATGCCGCCCTCCAGGTTCTCGTAGTACTTCTCGTTGAAGATCTCCAGGAGGTTGTTGATCCCCATCGCGACGCCGATCATCTCCTTGGTGTAGCGCCGGAAGTAGGAGGTGAGGCGGTAGTACTCGGAATAGTTGGAGATCAGGACCGTGTACCCGATGTCCGCCAGGACGTCGACGCGCGACAGGAAGTCCTGGGCGTCGAGCTCGCCCGCGGCGAGGAGGTTGTTCATGGTGATCTCCATGAGGACGACCACGTCCTTGCCCTTCACCAGGGGCTCCTGCACGAACTGCGCGGTCGCGCAGTTGAGCATGTCGACGTTGACGTGGGTGACCGGCCGGAAGCTTCCCCGCTCGACGAGGATCGCCTTCTTGTAGAGCACCTCCGAGGGCTGGAGGACCTCGCCCTGCTTGCCGTACATGACCGCGTTGGTGAGCCTGAACTTCACGAGGAAGAGC
>CAYNLL010000626.1:0-1976 GCA_964398015.1 uncultured Opitutaceae bacterium
AGGGCGGAGCCCTCGGGCGCTACGCCCGCGAACACAGGGCCCGAGAACTCGGGGCGCACGCCGTAGACCTGGGCCTTGGCTATCAGGGCCAGCCGGCGGGCTAGCTCCTGCTTGTTCCTCGGGTGGATGTTGTGGGCCTCGCCGATGTCGATCGCGACGGCCATCCCCGTGGCGGGTAGGGCAAGGGCCGCGGCCTGGGCCTCGCGCAGCCGGGCCCAGTTGCGGTCCGCGAGCTCCTTCTCGTCGCCGAAATTTGCGAGCTGCACGAAATAGAACGGCAGGTCGCCCTGCCGGAAGGAGGCCCGCCAGCTGCGGATCAGCGTCTGGAACAGCTCGGCGTACTCGCCCGGATGCCCCACATTCGACTCCCCCTGGTACCAGAGGATGCCGCGCAGCGCGCCCGGCTCGAGGGGGGCGATCATGGCGTTGTAGAGGCCCCCGGGGAGGGAGGGGGAGTCGAGCGTGGCCGGCGGCTGCGGCCAGGGAATCGGATTCTTGGTGTGCGTCTCCGTGGCCTCGGCCTCGGCCTTCCGCCACGCCACCATGTCCGCGGGATACCGGGCCACTCGCTCCGGCGGCCACTCGCTCATCGCCTTCTTCCAGCGCTCGTCGAGGACGGCGGCGATCGAGGTCGACTTGCGCGCCTCGTCGCTTATCCAGGACTCGACGGGCGTGCCCCCCCAGGGGCTGTCGATGATCCCCACCGGGACGCCGATCGCGTGATAGATGTCGCGCGCGAAGAAATAGCCGACGGCCGTGAAGCGGCCCACGGTTTCGGGCGAGGCCGCCTTCCATCCGCTGGTCTTCACCGTCTCTGCGGGGGCAGTGGCGACGGTGCGCTCCACGGTGATCTGGCGGATCATGGGATAGTTGGCCGCCGCCACCTCCTCCTTGGCGTCCCTGACCCTGTAGGTGAAGCCGCCGTCGTCCACGGTGAACTCCATGTTGGACTGGCCGGAGCAGAGCCACACCTCCCCGACGACCACGTCGTGAAGGGTGACCGTGGTTTGGCCCGCGACCACCAGGTCCGCCGGGTCGGCGCTTGCGCCGAGGGGGGCCAGCGTCGCCGTCCAGCGGCCATCGGCGCCGGCGACCGCGTGGACGCTCTGGCCGTGGAAGGACACCGTGATGGGATCGCCGGCGCCGGCGCGGCCCCAGATGGGGACGGGCTTGTCGCGCTGCAGCACCGCGTGGTCGGCGAAGAGGGGGGCGAGCGTGACCTCGGTCCGTGTCGCCGGGGCGGGGTGGGGGGCCACGCATGCGGACACGAGTCCTGTCACGAGCGCCGCAAGCAGCGCAGAGGGGAGGTTGGGGCGTCGGGCGTTCATATCGTTTGCCACTGGGATGGGGTTTGGGCTAGAGGGAACCTGCTTAAATCCATCATGAGTTCCCTAAGGATAACGGTCTGGGGCGAAAATGTCCACGAGCACAAGAGTGCCAAGGTAAAAAAAATCTACCCCGACGGGATGCACGCGGCCCTGGCCGCCGGCCTTGCCCGGCTCCTTCCCTCCGCGGAGGTATCGACCGCGACGCTCCAGGAGCCGGAGCACGGGCTGACCGCGGAGCGGCTGGCGAGGACCGACGTGCTGACCTGGTGGGGGCATCTCGCCCACGACCAGGTCAGCGACGAGGTGGCCCGCCGGGTCCAGTCCCGTGTGCTCGAGGGGATGGGGCTGATCGTCCTCCACTCGGCGCACTACTCCAAGGTGTTCAAGCTGCTGATGGGGACCACCTGCTCGCTCACCTGGAGGGAGGCCGACGAGCGCGAGCGCCTCTGGGTCTGCAACCCCGGGCACCCGATCGCGCGCGGGATCGGCCGGTACATCGAGCTTCCGATGGAGGAGATGTACGGGGAGCCCTTCGCGGTCCCGCCGCCGGAGGAGCAGGTGTTTGTCTCCTGGTTCGAGGGCGGCGATGTCTTCAGGAGCGGGTGCTGCTGGCGCCGCGGGAACGGGGCGATCTTCTACTTCAGGCCG
>CAYNLL010000627.1:0-1973 GCA_964398015.1 uncultured Opitutaceae bacterium
ACTTGTTCAGCACCATGGAATCCATCACGTGGAAGACGAGCTGCTCGGGCTTTAGTCCGGAAAAGCCCTCGATGGTACGGCGATTCGCCACGGCATCCTGGAACGGGTCGATGAGGAAGAGGCGCTCTTTTGCCTCCAGCTTGCTCCCCAGCAGCGCGGCCGTTCCGGCGCGAAACACGCCGATCTCCATGATGTCGCCCACAACGCCCAGCCTCCTCTGGTGCTCCAGGAGGCGCACGAAGGCGTGCATGCTGGGATCCATGAGCTCGGAAATGCCGCCGAGCTCAGCCTTGTAGCGTTCGATGAGGGAGGTGGTGGTGTCCTGCATGGTTCCTTCGTCGCTGCGGTCTCTTACCCGTTCGGGAGGGCGCGAATCATGCACGGGGAAATCATGAGGAGTGAACCGCCGCGAGGGAGCTGACCGCGCGGATCACGGTGGAGACGTCCGCGTCGGTCATCGCCGGGAACAGCGGCAGACTCAGGGCGCGGGTGTAGAAGGCCTCGGCAACCGGGCACTTGCCGGGCCCGTAGCCGTAAGTCCTGCGGTACCAGGGCTGCAGGTGGACGGGGATGTAGAGTACCTGCGTGGAGATTCCGGCCTCCTTCAGCTCCGACATCACGCTCGCCCGTGAGCATCCCAGGGCGGGGAAGTCGATCTGGACGGTGTAGAGGTGCCAAGAGGTCGTCGCCGCGTCCGCGGGGACACGCAGCGCGGGGGTCCGGAGCCAGGGGATGCCGGCAAAGGCGGCGTTGTAGGCGGCCACGATCTCGCGGCGCCTGCTCAGAAACGAGCCCAGGCGCGCCAGCTGGGAGGACCCGAGCGCGCACTGGAGGTCGGTGAGGCGATAGTTGTAGCCGAGCTCCTGCATCTCGTAGGACCACGGCCCGGTTTCACCCAGGGCGGGATCGTCGCTCAGGAGCTCGAACTTGGACTGCTCCCGGACGATCCCGTGGGTCCTGAGCGTGCGGGCGAGTTCCGCCCACTCCCGGCGCTCGGTGACGAGCATGCCGCCCTCGCCCGTTGTGATCGTCTTAACCGGATGGAAACTGAAGACACTCAGGTCGGCCCACGGATTGGCTCCCAGCATCCAAGGACGGCCGCCGTTTCCGGGCGCATGGAAGGAGCCGCCCACTCCGTGACAGGCGTCCTCGATCACGAGGGCGCCGTGCGAGCGCGCGACCCGGGCGATCTCCGGCAAGTCGGACGCCTGACCGGCGTAGTCGACCGCGACCACGGCTTTCGTGTCGTCGCGCCAGCCCCTTTCCAGGGCACGGGGATCGAGCGTGTAGGTCGAGGGATCGATGTCGCTGAAATCGGGCGTCGCGCCCACGAAGGCGGCCGCATTGGCGGAGGCAAGGAAGGTGATGGGCGAGGTCACTACGCGCGCCCCGGCGGAAATGCCCGCAACGCGCATGGCCAGGTGGAGCGCCGCCGTGGCACTGCTCACGGCGACCGCGTGGCGGCCGCCGAGCATGCCGGAGAATTGGCGTTCGAACGCCTCGATGCGAGGTCCCTGCGTGATCGCATCCGAGCGCAGCACGGAGGTGACCGCCGCAATGTCCTCCTCCGAGATCGAATGGCGCCCGTAGGTGAGCATCGTGGAAATCCTGCGGCCCCCTGGAGACGCTCAGGCGACCGGGGCCAGCTCCTCGAGCGCCTGCGTCATTCCCGCGCGACCCATGGACGCCTCGAGAGCCAAGCCGGCGTCGTGGGGCTCCTCGACCAGGGTGCGCAGCTGCTCGACGCTGAGAAAATCCTTGTTCGTCCCGCTGCAGTAGGAGAATCCCGGCGGGACCGGCTTGGAGCCGGTGTCCTTGCAATAGTCCTCGCGCGTGTAGGCGCCTCCGGACGGAAGAATGGCGTAGTACTTGCCGAGGTCGACGGTGTTGTAGCTGTCGCAGACCGTGATCATCTCCTCGTGGATCTTTTCTCCCGGGCGCATGCCCACGACGGGGAGTTTGCATTCCGGGCC
>CAYNLL010000628.1:0-1966 GCA_964398015.1 uncultured Opitutaceae bacterium
TGGAGAGGATCGAGCAGGACGAGAGCCACCAGCTGATCGAGGAGTTCATGCTGGCCGCGAACGAGTCGGTCGCCCGGCTGACCCGCACGCAGCGCCTCCCCTCGCTCTACCGGGTCCACGACAATCCCGACGCCGAGAAGCTGAACGACTACCGCCAGTTCGTCGCGACCTTCGGGATCCGGGTCGGCGACCTCACCCGCCGGGAGGAGGTCGTGAAGCTCCTCGCGATACTGAAGACCCACCCGCAGGGCTACACGCTGCGCACGCAGTTCCTGCGCAGCCTGAAGAAGGCCTGCTACCGCGCCACCCCCGACGGCCACTACGGGCTCCACAAGACGGACTACACCCACTTCACCTCTCCCATCCGGCGCTACTCCGACCTGGTCGTCCACCAGGTCCTGCAGTCGTACCTTTCCCGGAAGACGGAGGGGGGCGGCGCCCGCCACGACGTCAGGGGCATCCAGCAGCTCGCCGAGCACCTGAGCCTCACGGAAATCAACTCCACCGAGGCCGAGCGCGAGAGCGTCAAGATCAAGCTGCTCGAGTTCTTCGAGCGCGAGCTGGCCAAGAAGAAGCGCACCGCCTTCGCGGCGGTCATCACCGACGTTCGCCGCCACGGGTTCTTCATCGAGCTCGTGGAGTCGATGACGTTCGGCTTCGTCTCGTGCGACGCCCTCGGCGACGACTACTACCAGCTCAACGAGTCCGGGACCGCGCTCGTCGGCCGGCGCATGCGCAACACCTACGAACTCAACGGCCGGCTCGACGTCGTCGTCGACAAGGTCGACCGGTTCAAGCGCATCATCGATTTCCGCCCTGCCTAGACCCCACTCACGTCCCCATGAACCACTACGACTTCCCCAGCCAGTTCCGCGCGATCTACGACCACGCGGTCGCCCTCTACGCCACCGGCCGCCGCGGCGCCGACACGTTCTTCGACTCGAAGCAGAAGGGGTGGCTCGCGTCGAACGGCGTCACCGCGCAGTACGTCTACGACTACGCCGAGGACGAGAACGCGGGCGGCGAGCCCGGGTTCGGGCACGCCCTCACGATCGAGTCGGTCCGGCGCGACTTCTTCCTGAGCGTCCAGAAGGGCAAGCCCTCCGAGGCGGTCCTCGACGAGGCCCTGCTCCCGGCGAAGACGGAGGCCGTGAAGGGCATCGAGTGGCTCCCGAGGCTGATCCCGAAGGCCAAGGCGAAGCTGCGCGGCGAGCTGCCCGCGAGCCTGATGTTCTGCTGCGGAGGCGACCGGCGCTTCTTCAAGGCGCACGACATCCTGCCGGCCGAGTTCCTCTCGCTCGTGTGGCGAAACGGGGACAAGGACGCGGCGACCGTCGACTGGGTGGTCGCCCGCTCCAAGGCGGCGAAGTGACCCTGACCTAGAGGAGCTCCCCCTGGTTGGGGTCGCCCCTCTTGCGGGGCTGCGGCGCGACGCCGATGAACCTCCCGTACCGCTCGATCCAGTCGTCGAGCTTGTCGGCGTAGTGGCCCGGGTCGTAGGGCGCCGTCACGGGGTCGTAGAGCTCCAGCGGGCGGGCGCGCTGCCAGTCGCTCGCCCTTCCCTTCACCTTCGGGGTGATGTAGTACCGCACCCGCTCGCCCATCCGCGGCCGAGGCGACAGCTGGAGCGCGGCCTCGGCCGACGCCCGCCTCGGCTTGCCGCCACCCGCGATGAACCGCTCGTAGGCCTCGGGGTTCATCGCCAGCACCTCGCCCTTGGCGACCTCCGAGGCGGCGAGCGTGCCGTCCGCAAGCCCCGCGCGGTAGCGCTCGATCAGCGCCACGGGCGACTCCTGCGAGACGCCCAGAAGGAAGCGGATCAGGCTGTCCGTCAGGTGCCTGAGGAACGGCTCGACCCCGCGCGAGCGCAGGGCGCTTCCGCGCAGGATGATCCTGCCCCCCTCGTTCAGGGCGTAGTTCTTCGCCTTGTAGCAGAACATCGCCTCGTAGGTCCCGTCGAACTCGA
>CAYNLL010000629.1:0-1961 GCA_964398015.1 uncultured Opitutaceae bacterium
CAGGTACTCGTCGTCGATCTCCGAGAAGGCCTGGATGTACTTCTTCGAGACCGAGTCGAAGCAGGTCTCGATGTTGCGCCCCGTGGTCTCGAACTCGCGAATCGTCTCCGAGATCAGGGCCTGGTCCTCGAGGACCAGCAGGTGCGCGTCGAAGATCAGCGCCTCGTTCTTGCCGAGGTTCTTCTCAACCTCGTCCTGGATCTTGGAGATCTGCTGGCGGGTGACCAGGAGCGCCTTGTCGAAGCGCGCGATCTCGTCGATGCGCTTGTCGGGGTCGACCTGGTAGGAGGGGATTTCGACCTCGCTCTGCAGGTAGACGAAAATCTGGCCATAGGCGATGCCCGGCGAGGCGGAGATGCCTTGCACGATCACTTCCTCCTTGGTGCTAGATTCCGTGGACATGGCAAGGTCGCCATCCGGGCGGGGTATCCAGTTGGCGCAGCACGATAACGGCCCCCCCCGGGGATTCGGTCAATTCGATTTACCGCGCAAAAGCACGCGGAGCCCCATCAGGCGATCCTCGTCTCCACGATGAAGGCGGTCGGTCCCCAGGCCTCCCTGATCGCCGCCTCGACGGGCCGGGTGTCGGCGCTCTCCTTGAGGAGCGCGTAGCACGCGCTTCCGCTGCCGCTCATCCGCGCCGTGATCCCGAAGCGGTAGCGCAGGAGCTCGAGAAGAACGGGGAGAGCGGGGTACTTGGAAAACGCGGGCCCCTCCATCGAGTTGAACAAGAGCTCCTCGACCGGCGCCGCGGGCGAGGCCACCCATGCCGCCAGCCGCGACTCCGCGGCCGCCGCCGCCACGTACGCGCGCGGGGCCGCCTGCGCGAGGGCGGCGTAGGCCTGAGCCGTGGCGATCGGAAAGGCGGGCTTGAAGAGGAGGATGCGGATTCCCCGGATGCGCCGGTAGGCCTCGTTGGGAAGCGCGGCCACGCGCTCCCCCCGTCCCCTCATGACGACGGGCGCCCCCTTAAGGAAGAGGGCGCAGTCGGAGCCGACGCGGCCCGCGACCGCGGCGAGCCCGGTGGCGTCCAGCGGCCCGCCCGCCGCGCCGTTGAGCGCGAGCAGCGCCGCCACGGCGTCGCTGCTCGCCCCTCCCAGGCCCGACCCCATCGGGATCCTCTTGGCGATCGTGAAGCGGGCTCCGCCCTTCCAGCCCGTGGCCTCCGCGAAGGCCGCCGCCGCCCGGAGCACCAGGTTTGAGCCGTCGGTGGGGACCTCGGGGTCGTCGCAGCCTACCGAGAACGAGGGGCCCCCGACCTCGGCCGACACCGTGTCGCCCCAGAGGAGCGGGGCCGCGACCGACAGGAGGTCGTGGAAGCCGTCCGCCCGGCGGCCGGTGACGGCGAGAAAGAGGTTGATCTTGGCGGGTGCGGGGAAGTCTGGGGTGAGCAAGGGGGCCGCCATCCTCGCAAAAAAAACCCGGCACGCCACGATTTTCCGTGTGGCGCTCCGCCCGGGGCGCGCCTAGCCTGTCCTCCCCTCAGCTGGGAAACCCCCGCACCATGTCGCGCACCGCAGTCATTCTCCTCGCCGCCGGCGCTGGCAAGCGCATGGCGGGCCTTGTCTCTGACAAGGTTCTGGCGCCGGTGGGGGGACGTCCGGTGTTCGCCTATTCGGCGGCGGCCTTCGCCGCCAGCGGCGTGGCGGACCTCTACGTCGTCGTCTATCGGGACCGCTCGCAAATGACTGCGCTCTCCGCGTTTGCACCGACCCCTTCGCTCCTGGTGCGGGGCGGGCGCGAGCGGCGCGACTCCGTCGCCGCGGCCCTTGCCGCCCTGCCCGGGGACATCGACTACGTCTTCATCCACGACTGCGCGCGGCCCCTCATCCGGCCCGAGCAGCTTGTCGCCCTGCACAAGATCGTGCGACGGGAGCAGGCCGTCGTCCTCGCCCACCGGGTCACCGACACGATCAAGGAGCACCGCGGCAACGGCCGCCTGCGCACCCTCGACCGCTCGC
>CAYNLL010000630.1:0-1956 GCA_964398015.1 uncultured Opitutaceae bacterium
TGGCGGACAACCCCACTTCAACGAGGCGTTTGCGATTGGGTTTCGCCCGCGTCGCGAGGACCCGGCGGAATTGGCCGTCTTGGGCCAGCACCAACTCGCCGGTCTGGATTTCGGCAATCGCCTTCAAGCCGTTGGCCGTCACAATCGGCGTATCTCCCGGGAAGCATGAGCTAAGCTGGGAATGCAGGGTCCCGGAATAGAAGAGGGTCGGCGTCGAGGAGCAGAAGCGCCGGGTCTTGTAGAGCGAGTAGAGCGCGGCGACCTTCGGCTCGCGCTCACCCTTCTCGTCGAGGAACAGGCCCATCGCGACGCGCAGCCAGAAGAACTGGGGCGTCTCGATCCGCTTGGAAGGCTTGGCGATCTTGTCGACGATCAGGTAGCGGTCGTAAAGGGTCTGGATGCCCAGGAAATCGAACTCCAGGTCGGAGGAAGGGTCCAGCGCGGCGGCCAGCTTGGCGATGTCGTACTCGAGGAGCCGGGGATTGAGGCGCTTGATCGCAACCCCATGCTCCAGGTACTTCCGAAACGCGCGCTGGTGGAACTCCTTCAGCTTGCCAATGCCATCCTGCATGATGTCCCAGCCGAGGATCTCCTCGTACAGGTAGGTGAGCTGGATGCGGCCGGCGAACTTCGAGAAATCGGCGTCGCGCTCGATCAGGGTCTTCGAATTCAGGACAATCGTGGCGTCGAGATCCTTCTGGGAGATCTGATCGTAGACCGAACGCCGCAGCTCAACCTCGATCTGGTCGTTGGAAAGGCAGAGGTCCAGGCCGATGCGGGCGAACTCGATGCGCTTGCGCAGATCGGCGCCGTCCCAGAAGGTGTTTTCGCCGTTCTCCTGCTTGACGACGACCATGGTGCCCTGTTCGGGGGCGACCGCCGGCGGCGCCGCCAGATCGGGCGCGCCGTGCTCGCGCGCCGAGGCCCGCTCGGCCCGGAACAGGATGTACGCCTCGGCGACCTTGTAGTGGCCCGCCTTCATCAATTCCTCCTGGACCAGGTCCTGGATCTCCTCGATGTGGAGAAAGGCCTGCTTCGAAGCCTGCACCCGCTCGCTCACCGCCCGGGTGATCGCCACCGCCGGGGCGGAATCGCGCTGCAGGGACAGGAACGTCTTGCGGATCGCGATCTCGACCTTCTGCTCGTTCCACGGCACGACCTGGTTGTTGCGGCGGATCACCCGAAAGGCGGTCTGCGCGGTCGCCTCGCGGTCGAACGAGAGCTTGCGGGCGCGATTGAGGAGGAGGCTCTTCGCCACGAAATAGGCGTTGTTGTCGACCAGGGTCTTCTCGATCAGCTCGTACAGGGCGTTGAGGGTCAGCTGGTAAGGCGTGCGGTTGCGGGCCAGCTCGCGCAGGTTGACGGCGAGTTCCCGGCAGATCCGCAGGACCCAGGCCCGGTTGGCGTCGGTGAAGATCTCCTGGTCGCCCTTGGCGAGGGAGACATTCGTGAGGGCCTTGCCCAGGGTGTCGGCGACCTCCGCCAGGACGAAGCGCTCCTCGCCGTGCGGGCAGATCAGGATGAGGTCGGGCAGCGCGATCTCCTCGCCGGCCAGGACGTCCCGCCAGGCAAAATGGGGTTTCAGCTCAACGGGGGTGTGAACGGTGCGCTTGAGCGCAAGATCGTGCGCGAGGGAAGGAGTGCTCATGGTCGGGCGAAGGGACAAAGTTGGAACCAAACGGACGGAAGAGGAGAACGATGCAGGAGATGACCGGCGCGCCACCCGCCAAGGGTTATCGCACCGGGAAAATTTCAACTCCGGATCGGGGCGGATCCGGAACCTAAAATTGAAAGGAGAAAGGGGAGGCGCCGCGTTGGGGCCGCGCGGACGCGAAAAACAAAATTAGAGCTCGTCGTCGGCTGCGACGGTCAGGGACGAAGCCTTTTGGTACTCGGTGACGCGGCCCTCGAAGAAGTTCTGCTCCTTCTTGATGTCCATCATCTCGGCCAGCCACG
>CAYNLL010000631.1:0-383 GCA_964398015.1 uncultured Opitutaceae bacterium
GGGTCGAAGATGTAGCCGATGCCGTGGACGGTCCTGAAGTCGGCGAGGTCGAGCCCCTTCGTCTTGAAGAGCTCGCGCACCTTCACGATGTACTGGTCGAGCGACCGGCTCCTTACGTCCGCGTGCTGGCCCCAGACCGAGTGGATCAGGGCCTTGCGCGTGATCACCTCGCCCTGGTGTTCGTTCAGGTAGGAGAGGATCCCGAGCTCCTTGCGTCCCAGCGGGACGATGTCGCGTCCCGGAAACTCGATCTCGAGGCGCAGCGGCGTGATGCGCGCCCCGCAGAACTCGAAGGGCTCGTCGCTCACCTTGACGTTCTTCGTGAGGTTCAGGTCCTCCTTGTAGTCGGCCCTGCGCAGCACCGCCTTGATCCGGGCGACCAG
>CAYNLL010000631.1:393-1953 GCA_964398015.1 uncultured Opitutaceae bacterium
TCGCCGTCAGGAAGATCACCGGCACGTTGATGTTGGCGGCCTTGAGGTCCCCGTAGAGGTCGAAGCCGGGCTGGTCCGGCAGCATGAGGTCCATGAGGACGAGGTTCGCAAAGTTGCGCTGCAGGAACTTTATTGCGTGCATGGCGCGGTTGCAGACCTGCACGCGCATGTCCGCGCGCTCCAGGTACTGTGCGATCAGGCTCGCCAGCTCCACCTCGTCCTCGACAACGACGATGAGGGGTTTTGGGGTGGGACGTGCCGGCGATGAATCTGCCATATCCTGTCTCGCGAACTTTTTACATTTAACCGTGGCGGTGTCAATCAGCCTGAGCCCGAGCATTTTGCTTGAACGGCCCGGTCGTCGGGCGACGCTTGGGACACCGTGCCTGAAAAGAACCCCATCCTGATGCTCGGGCTGCCCAAGGGCAGCCTCGAGGACTCGACCCGCAGCCTCTTTGCAAAGGCGGGGTGGAAGATCACCGTCAACGCACGCTCCTACAGGCCGTCGATCGACGATCCGGAGCTCGACGGCCGCTTCGTCCGGGCGCAGGAGGTGAGCCGCTACGTCGAGCACGGCTTCTTCGACTGCGGGCTGACCGGCCTGGACTGGATTCAGGAGAACGCCTCCGACGTGGTCGAGGTCTGCGACCTCGTGTACAGCAGGGCCTCCACGGCGAAGTCGCGCTGGGTGCTGTGCGTCGCCGAGGATTCCCCGGTGCGCGAGCCGAAGGACCTCGCGGGCAAGCGCGTCGCCACCGAGCTCGTGCAGACCGTCAAGCGGTACTTCGAGGCGAAGAGGATCGCGGTCGCCGTGGAGTTCTCGTGGGGCGCCACCGAGGTCAAGGTGCCCGACCTGGTCGACGCCATCGTCGACATCACCGAGACGGGCTCGTCGCTTCGCGCCAACAAGCTCCGGATCGTCGACACGCTCCTCGAGACGAACACCAAGCTCATTGCGAACAAGAGGGCGTGGTCGGACCCGTGGAAGCGCAAGAAGATCGAGACGATCGCGCTCCTGCTGCGGGGGGCCCTCGAGGCCGAGTCGAAGGTGGGCCTCAAGATGAACGCGCCGAAGAAGGACCTGGCGGCGATCCTCGCAGCCGTACCCTCGCTGCGCGACCCGACGGTGTCGCCGCTGAGCAACCCGGACTGGGTGGCCCTGGAGACCATCATTGACGAGAGCGTCGTCCGCGAGATCCTGCCGCGGCTCAAGGAGCTCGGCGCGGAGGGCATCGTGGAGTATCCCCTGAACAAGGTCGTCTATTGAGATGGGAAAGGTCACCCTCGGTCTGCTGCAGCACGCCTGCTCGGCCCGCCCGGCGGCGAACCTGAGGGCCGCGCTCGCGCTCGCCGAGGAGGCCGCGGCGCGCGGGGCGAACATCATCTGCACGCAGGAGCTTTTTTGCTCGCAGTATTTCTGCCAGAGCGAGGATTACGGTAACTTCAAGCTCGCCCAGAGGATCCCCGGGCCCGCCACGGAGGCGTTCCAGAAGCTCGCCAAGCGGCGCGGGGTGGTCGTCATCGTCTCGCTGTTTGAGAAGCGGGCGAGCGGCCTGTACC
>CAYNLL010000632.1:0-1949 GCA_964398015.1 uncultured Opitutaceae bacterium
AGCGCATCCGCCAGATCGAGGCCAAGGCGCTGCGCAAGATGCGCCACCCCACGCGCATCCGCCAGCTGCACGGCTTCTTCGACGCCGAGCAGATCGACAACGCCCAGAACCTGCTGAAGGTCGCCGCATCGCTGCGCCCGCCGCGCCCCTAAGGGCCCGGAACGCACTTGCCTACGCCGCAAAGCGGCCTAGGTTGTGGCAATGACTCCCTTCAGCGTGCTATTGGCCGGATTGATCCCCACGGGCGGCGGCGAGTGGGTACTGATACTCCTGGTGCTTCTCCTTCTTTTCGGGGGGACGAAGCTCCCCCAGCTGGCCAAGGGACTGGGCCAGTCGATGAAGGAATTCAAGAAGGCCGCGAAGGACGATGATCCCCCCGCGGTCGCCCCCAAGGAAGAGGCCAAGAAGCCGGACTCGGGCGGCACCCACGGGTCGAACTAGCGCGAAGGGGGCCTAAGGCCCCGAAGCAGGCTTCTCGGAGATCCACCCCTTGAACTCCCTGAGCTGGGCCGGTGTGCCCAGCGCAAGGATCTCGTCCCCCACCCTCAGCGCCTCGTGGGCGCCCGGGTTGAGGATGCGCACGCCGGCCCGGTTGACCCCCGCGATCTGCACGCCGTGGTTCCGTGCGGGGGAAATCTCCCCCAGCGTCCGTCCGTCGACGCCGCTCCAGCCGGGCAACGTCATGGCCTCCATGCGCACCTCCTCGAAAAGGGAGTCCGTGTCCAGCGTCCCCGAGACCCCCCCAAGGAATTCCCTGCCGGCGCTCACCTGCTCCATCGTCCCCATGAGCAGGACCTTGTCCCGGGGATAGAGCACAGCCTCGGGCGGCGGAAGCGGGATCATGAAGCCCTGCCGCTCGATCCCGACGACGGAGCAGCCGAACCTGGCGCGCAGGTCGAGCTCGGCGATCGCCCTGCCCTGGCAGTCTGCAAGGTCGGGAAGCGTGCAGTCGATCATGTGCAGGTCCCAATCCGGATGCCTCCCGAGCCACGGCGCCGTCGTCGCGGTCATCTTGTTCTCCGAAGTCTGCACCGTGTTGGTGAGCTCCACCTCGAGGACGCTGTGCCAGTAGATCAGCTTCCTGCGCAGCAGCAGCACCGCCACCACCCCGGCGAGCACGCTCGCCAGCAGGAGCCACCGCGCCGTGTCCTCCGCGGGGACGACCGCGATCAGCCAAATGGTCAGCAGGGCCCCGGCGACGCCCTTCAGGCCGGTCTCCACGACCGGCGCCAGCTGCTTGCCGCGCGGGTGGTTCGACGTGGAGACCTGGGCGAACAGGAGGGCGAGCGCCCCGCAGTTCCTCCAGATCGCGAAGAGCGGGGCGATGACCACGCAGGCGAGGAGCATCCAGAACGCGGCCCGGGCTCCGTTCGGGAACAGCCAGTCGCGCCCGAGCCAGGACTCGACGGCGCCGTAGAGCTCCCCCGAGAACACGAGCACGCCGCTGACGAACAGCATCTCAATGCCCACCTGGGCGAAGCGCTTCCGGCTGAGCTGCCAGAGCGGGCTCCTCTTGCGCTGGCGCATGAGGCGCTCTAGCCAGTCCTGGTAGTAGCGCAGCCAGTCGCTCAGCCAGCCGGGCTCGCGGTCCTGGAGGAGCGCGACAATACGCCCGGACCTGCGTGCCATGAACGGGGTCACCAGCGTGGTCAGCAGGGAGACTCCAACCGCGAGAGGATAGAACCTGGAGGGGACGACCAGGGCCCCGACGCCGAGCTGCGCGATCACAAACGAGAACTCCCCGATGGGCGCGGCCATCAGGCCGGCGCGGAGGCCGTCGCGCAAGGGCACCCCGATCACCGACAGCCCGGTGGTGACCGCCAGCGGGCGGGCCACGAGCGTGAACGCGGCCACCCCGGCGATCAGGCCCGAGGAGGCGACAAGCTCGTTCACCTCGATCTGCATGCCTATCGCGACGAAGAACACCGCGCTGAAGACGTCGCGCATGC
>CAYNLL010000633.1:0-1944 GCA_964398015.1 uncultured Opitutaceae bacterium
GGAAGCGCGAGACGAAGGACTTCTTCGTGAACTCGAGCCTCTTCGAGAAGTTCGGCCTGCGCTACATCGGCCCCATCGACGGGCACAACCTGGAGGAGCTCCAGAAGAACCTCGAATTCGCCAGGCAGTGCGACGTCCCGGTGCTCCTGCACGTGATCACGATGAAGGGCAAGGGCCTGGAGGCCGCCCTCAATTCCCCGGAGAAGTTCCACGGCGTCGGGGGCTTCGACCCGGTGACGGGAGACAGCCTCAAGCCCAAGCCGGGGACGCCGCCCGCCTACCAGGACGTCTTCGGCCAGGCGATCGTGCGGCTCGCCAAGGCCGACCCGCGGGTCGTCGGGATCACCGCGGCGATGCCGAGCGGCACAGGGCTTGCGCGCCTCGCCGAGGAGCTGCCGAGGCAGTTCTTCGACGTCGGGATCGCCGAGGAGCACGCGGTCCTCTTCGCGGCGGGCATGGCGACGAAGGGCATGCGCCCGGTGTGCGCCATCTACTCGACGTTCCTGCAGCGCGCCTACGACCAGATCATCCACGACGTCGCGCTCCAGAACCTGCCCGTCACCTTCTGCCTGGACCGGGCCGGGCTTTCGCCGAACGACGGGCCGACGCACCACGGGCTCTTCGACATCGCCTACCTCCGGTGCATCCCGAACGTGACGGTGATGCAGCCCAAGGACGAGGACGAGTTGGCGGACATGCTCCACACCTCCATCGGCCTGGGTTCGCCCGCGTTCATCCGCTACCCGCGCGGTCCGGGGACCGGGGCCGGGGTCAAGGACAGGCCCGAGGCGCTCGAGGTCGGCCACGCCGAGGTGCTGCGCGAGGGCTCCAACGTCGTGATCTGGGCGATCGGCCCGATGGTGCGCGACGCCCTCGCGATCGCCGAGAGGCTCCACGCCGAGGAAAGCCTCTCGGTGGGCGTCGTGAACGCCCGCTTCATCCGGCCGCTGGACCGCACGCTGCTGCTCAGCCAGGCGGCGGTGCTTCCCCTCATCGTCACGATGGAGGACCACGTGCTCGCCGGCGGTTTTGGGAGCTCGGTGCTCGAGGCCCTGCAGGAGGCCGATTGTCCCGCCGCCGTCGAGCGGATCGGCTGGCCGGACAGGTTCGTGGAGCACGGTTCCAGCGTCGACCAGCTGCGGGCCGCCTACGGGATGTCCACGGCCGACATGCACCAGCGGGTGCTCGAGCGCTGGAAGAAGCTCAGTGCGGAGCGCGTCGAGGCGGACGTCTGACGGGAAGCCTATTGGGTGAGCGCCGCCACGAACGTCGCGCGCGAGTCGATGTGGGGATTGTGGCCCGCGCCGGGCAGGGTCTCGATGCGCGCCGCCGGGAAATGCCCCAGGATGGCCGCATGGTCCCCGGGCAGGACGTAGGACGACTTGCCGCCCGCGAGGAAGAGCGCGGGGCCCGCAAAGCGGTCGCCGTCCGAAAGGGGGTTGCGCTCCAGCTGCGGGAGCGCGGCCGCGAGCACGGGCAGGTTCACCTGCCACGCCCAGCCCCCGCCGGGCGCGCGCTCGAGGTTCGTCGCGATGAACTTCCTCATGGCCCAGTCGGGAACGCGGCCCTCCATCCGCATCTCGGCCTCGGCCCTCGACCGAAGGTCCCCTAGGCTGAGCTCCGTCATGGCCGCGAACTCCGCCCTGTGGGCGGCCCACCGGTAGCCCTTCGGGGCGATGTCCACGCAGACCAGGCGGCTCACGCGGCCCGGGTGGCGGCAGGCCAGGAGCATCGCCACCTTGCCGCCCATGCTGTGGCCGATGAGCTCGACCGGGCCCACGCCGCGGGCGTCGAGCCAGGCGGCGACGTCCGCCGCCATCTCCGCGTAGGTCATCGTGCCCGTGTGGGGCGAGAGCCCGTGGTTGCGCAGGTCCAGGGCGTACGCCCTCCTCCCCGCCGCGAGGTCGCGCCCCACGGTCTGCCAGTTGCGCGAGGAGCCGAGCA
>CAYNLL010000634.1:0-1935 GCA_964398015.1 uncultured Opitutaceae bacterium
GACGCCGTTGCTGTAACCGCGATGGACAAACCGCGGACGATCCACGATTTCTACGGCTTTCCTGAGCCGCTGTACCAGATTGAGTACGCTGCAGCCGGGGAGCCCTGGCTGGCGGAGCGCGTGGCCCATGTCCTTGCGCCCGTGGTCGTCATCCGCGATCAGGACTGGGGCCTCGACCACGGCGCCTGGTCTGTCCTGCGCCACCTCTTCCCCGACGCCGACATACCCGTGGTCCAACTCAGCATCGACAGGACAAAGCCTCCCGAGTTCCACTTCGAGCTGGGCCGCCGCCTTCGCGTGCTCCGCGATGAAGGGATCTTGATCGCGGGGTCGGGCGATATCGTTCACAACCTGCGAGCCGCAAGCTTTGCGGAGAATGCTTCTCCCCTTGACTGGGCAATGCGTTTCAACGCCTTCGCCAAGGCCGCAATCGCTGATGGTCGCTGGGATTCGTTGATTGACTACCACGCCCTTGGAGAAGACGCCCGCCGGTCGATCCCGACACCCGATCATTACCTGCCCTTGCTGTACGTTCTTGGCGCTGCCTACGGAGATGAGCCGGTCTTTTTCTTTAACGACGAGATCGCGCTCTCTTCGATCAGCATGTTGGGCGCTAGCATCGGGCATGCGCATCAAGGCGGTGATCGTCCGTCGGCGAAGGAACGTTGAATGGTTGGTGTCAGACCAATAAGAACTAGTGGATCGACTCTAACGTTTCCCTCCCGCGCTTGACGGCGGCGAGGATGGCGTTGGGCTTTGCGGTCCAGACGAAGGGTTTGGGATCGTCGTTGGTCTCGGCGATGAAGCGGTTGATGGCGGCCTGGAGATCGACGACGCCCTTGAAGACACCACGCTTGAGGCGTCGACGGGTGAGCTTGGCGAAGTAGCCCTCTACGGCGTTCAACCACGAGCAGGACGTCGGGGTGAAGTGGAAGGTCCAGCGCGGATGCCTGGCCAGCCACTCGCGTACCTTGGGGTGCTTGTGGGTGGCGTAATTATCGAGGATGGCGTGAACATCCTTTCCGGCCGGGACCTGACGTTCCACGGCATTGAGGAAGCGAATGAACTCCTGATGGCGGTGGCGCTGCATGCAGCGGCCCACGACCTTGCCCTCCAGCACATCGAGAGCGGCGAACAGGGTGGTCGTGCCATGACGCTTGTAGTCGTGGGTCATGGTCCCGGCGCGGCCTTTCTTCATCGGCAGTCCAGGCTGAGTGCGGTCCAGGGCCTGGATCTGACTCTTCTCGTCGAGCGAAAGCACCACGGCGTGGGCCGGCGGATCGATGTAGAGGCCGACGACGTCCCTCAGCTTGTCGGCGAACTTCGGATCGTTGGAGAGCTTGAAGGCGCGCATGCGGTGGGGCCGTAGGCCGTGGGCCTTCCAGATGCGCTGCACCGAGGAGATGCTGATATCGGTCGCCTTGGCCATGGCTGCCGCCGTCCAGTGGGTGGCCTCATGGGCGGGCTCGGTGTTGGTCAGGGCCACCACCCGCTCGATGGTCGCCAGCGGCACGGGCGGGATGCGTGAGGGGCGGGTCTTGTCACGCACCAGGCCCTCGACGCCCTCATCCATGAAGCGCGCCTGCCAGCGCCAGACGCAGGTCTTATCCTTGCCGGTCGCCGCCATAATGCCGGTTGTGCCGACCCCATCGGCCGTCAGCAGGATGATCCGCGCCCGCCAGACATGCTTCTGAGGACTGTTGCGGTCCCGAGCGATCCCCTCAAGGCGGAGCCGATCCTCAGGCGTGACGGTGATGGAAATCCCTGTGCGCATGCACTTAGAATCGCACGGCCGCATCGCCGCGGGAATCCTTCAGCGGAGTCTTCTGTTAGGGCGAAACCACTAGTATTCATTATCCCCTTACACCTCTAGGTATAGTTCTGCACGATGAGCCCGTATGGGTCGCCAGTGTCATCCAAAATTGACCGAGTTCT
>CAYNLL010000635.1:0-1932 GCA_964398015.1 uncultured Opitutaceae bacterium
AGCCTTAGCGCCCTGCGCAACGCCCCAGGCCGGCCCCGCCCCCGGTCCCCGTGGCGGAACGCCCCCTGCCCCGGGGGCCCGGCCCCGCGGGGGCAATGTTGGGCTATTTCCTAATGCTCAGCGGGGAACGTGCCGATAAGCCACTACTACCGAAAGCCCTCAATTGCCGCCTTGCCGGCACCAACGCAGCCCAAAGCCATGTCTGTAAAGCAAACTGAAAACGTCGGGTCCGGCGCGCAGAAGCTCGCTGGAAAATACCTCACCTTCGGCCTCCAGCGCGAGTCGTACGGAATCGACGTCCTGCAGGTGCGCGAAATCATCCGCCTGACCAACATCACCCCGATGCCGCAGATGCCGGACTATGTCCGGGGCGTCATCAACCTGCGCGGCAAGATCATCCCCGTCATGGACCTGCGGCTGCGCTTCGGGTTCAAGGACGTGCAGAACACCGAGCAGACGTGCATCGTCGTGGTTCGCGTGAAGCTTTCCGACGGAAAGATCAGCCAGATGGGCCTTGTGGTCGACAATGTCGAGGAGGTGATCAACGTGGCCGCCTCCGAGATCGAGGAAACGCCGGACTTCGGCACTGACGTCTCGTCGGTCTGCATCCTCGGCATGGCCAAGATTAAGGGCGCCGTGAAGACCCTCCTGGACATTGACCAGGTCCTCGCCGCTGACGGCTCGGATGTCGCCGCGGCGCTGAGCAAGGTCTCAAGCCAGGCCAGCAAGGCGGCTTAAGCGCCGGGAGGGGCCAAGGGCCTCTTTCCCGCAGGGGCTGGCAGGCGCGTGGCGCCCCCGTGCCCCGGATCCTCACCTGCAAGCGAAGCGCGGCTTCGCAGCGGGTTCCCCGCGGGCGAGCGGCCCTTCCACCCCGGCTCAGGCCGATTTCAGGCCGGCCTGCTGCTCGAGGTGCACGAGGGCGTTCACGTCAAGGATCAGCCCGACGCGCCCGTCTCCGAGAATCGCGGCACCGGCAAGGTACGGGTTCCTGTGGGTCATCAGGTCGTTGAGATTCTTGATCACCACCTCCTGCTGCGTCACGAGGCCGTCGACGAGCATGCACCGCGCATCCGCCCCCGCCTGGATCACGATGCCGATGCATTCCGTGGGGATCGTCGAGCAGGGCTTGATGCCGAAGAGGTCGTAGAGGCGCAGCAGCGGGATCAGCTTGCCGCGGACGTTGACCACCTCTCCGTGGCCGCGGACCGAGGTGATCATTCCGGCGCTGGGACGGAACGACTCGCGCACGGAGACGGTGGGGACGATGTACTGCTCCTCGCCGACCTTCACGACGAGGCCGTCGATGATGGCGAGGGTGAGCGGCAGCGTCAGCTTGAACTGCGTCCCGGCCCCCTGCTTTGAGGAGATGTCCACGGCCCCGCGCAGCGTCTCGATGTTGCGCCGGACGACGTCCAGGCCGACTCCCCTGCCGGAGAGGTCGGTGACCTTCTCCGCCGTGGAGAAGCCTGCGGCGAAGATGAAGGCGAAGACCTCCTCGTCGCTGAGCTCCGCGCCGGAGGCGACCATGCCGCGCTCCCTGGCCTTGGAAAGGATCCGATCGCGATTCAGGCCCGACCCGTCGTCGGAGATCTCGATGACAATGTTCCCGCCCTGGTGGTAGGCGCGCAGGCGGATGGTCCCCACGGCGTCCTTGCCCTTGGCGATCCGCACCTCCGGGGTCTCGATTCCGTGGTCCATCGAGTTGCGGATAAGGTGCAGGAGGGGATCGTTCAACTGCTCCACGACGCCGCGGTCCAACTCCGTGTCCTCGCCGTCGGTCAGCAGCTGGACCTTCTTGTTCTGCTTTGCGCCGATGTCCCTCACCACGCGCGCCATCTTCTGGAACGCCCCCCGGACGGGCACCATGCGCATGGACATGCTGACGCGCTGCAGGTCCTTCGTAATGCGCGAGAGCTGGGCCATGTTGCGGGC
>CAYNLL010000636.1:0-1918 GCA_964398015.1 uncultured Opitutaceae bacterium
CCCGATCTGCTTCGCTGACCCTTCCTCGATATGAGCATCCTCCTTGGCATCTCCACGTTCGTCCTTATCCTGACGTCGATATTCCTTATCTTGTTGGTATTGGCCCAGAAGGCAAAGTCCGACGGAGGCATGGGCGCCGCGATGGGCGGCGGGATGGCCGAGGCGACCTTCGGAGCCGACACGGGCAATGTGCTCAGCAAGGCCACGATTAACGCGGCTATCGTCTTCTTCGTCCTGAGCTTCGCCCTGTACCTGGGGCGCATCTACGAGCGCAAGCACGCCGCCTCGGGCCCCGGGGTTTCCCTGCCCGTGATCGCGGCCCCCGCCGCCCCGGCGTCCTCGAAGTCCACGGCTGGACTGACGATACCTGCGGCGACGGTCCCGACCCCGGCACCGGCGTCGAAGCCCTGAGAGGCTCTTGAAGAGCTCGGACGAGCTTCTGCTGCGGTGGGGTGGGCGGCGTAGCCTGCGCGCGGCGGTACTCCTGTCCCTTCTCTCCTGCGGCGCCGCCTTTTCCGCGCCCCGCGCGTGGGCCGACTCCCCGGGCAAGGCGGAGGCGGCAGCCATCCTGGCCCAGTTCCGAAGCTCAATCTGGCAGGAGGCAACCTACGCTGAGTTCGAACTTCGCGAGATGCCCCGGCGGGGGCCGGAGCACGCCTTCCGCGGGCGCTTCTGGGGTACCCGCAACGAGCGGGGGCCGATCACCCGGTTCGAGGTCGACGGCCCTGCAGGCGGCTTCGCCCATCGCATCCTGGTGCAGGGGGGGGCAGACTCAGAGATCTGGACTTCGGACGGCCCGGGGCCCGCGAAGCCGGGCGGCGGCGCCCTCCTCCAGCCTCTCGTGCCGGGCATCGAGCTGACCCCGTTCGACCTTCTCCCGATGCCCTACCTGTACTGGCTCGACGCCGACCTGGTGGGCGTGGAGAGGGTGAGGGGGCGTACCGCCTACATCTACCTGCTTAGCCCGCCCGCGGACTTCGCCGCTGCGAACCCCGGCATCAAGGCCGTGAGGGCGTACTTGGACGCCCAGTACGACGCACTCGAGCAGTCCGAGATCCTCCGGGCGGACGGCGGAGTGTCGAAAACCCTTACGCTTCTGGAGCTAAGAAAGGTAGGCCCCCGGTGGATACCCAAGGACATGGACGTCCGGAACGAGGCCACGAGGGACAAGACCCGGCTCTCGCTGACGGCGATTGGGGTCGGAGTTCCTGTGGCCGCGGCGACCTTCGACCCGCAGCTCCTGGGCTCGCCCGCGGCCCCTCCGCAAGGCGACCGCGTGATTCGCATCACGCCGTGAGCCCGTCTTGAAGAATTTCGTTGCGGCGAGGCGTTCTCCGGTGCCTGCTCATGGCCCTCTCGGGTCCCTATCAACGTTATGGCCACACGCTCAGCATCGGCTCCGCTCACCTTCGATCTGCCGATATCCCTGATCTCTAAGATCGAGAGCAGCCGGCGCAGGCTGGCCCTCAAGACGGCGAGCGAGGTCGTTCGCCTGGCGATCGACAAGTTTGACTTCGAGGCCTGCAAGCCGGCGCGCGACCCGCACCGCCAGGTCTCCGTGAGGCTCGGCGCGAACCAGCGCGCCATGCTCAAGCGCTACGCGAAGAAGAAGGATGCCAGCGTCGGCGAGCTGCTTCGCCTGGCGCTCGAGGCCCTTCCCTCAAAGAAAACGAAGTCCCGCTGAGGGGACGATCGCCCTGGGCGAGCCGGAATTTTCAGGAGCTCCCCACTTGCGTTCGGACCCCAAGGGTCCTTTGGTGGGCCCGTTTGCTCACACCATGCCTAACCCCACACTGCCCCCCCTCTCGTCCTGGGCCCGAAACATTTCGCCGTCCCCCACGCTCGCCGTCGACGCAAAGGCGAAGGCGCTGACGGCCGCGGGCGAGGACGTCTGCAGCTTCGCCGCGGGCGAGCCGGA
>CAYNLL010000637.1:0-1915 GCA_964398015.1 uncultured Opitutaceae bacterium
CGCCTCCGGGTTGGCCAGGTTGGCGTATTGGTCCAGCAGCACGAAGCCGGGTTCCTTCGCCGCGGTCTCGTGGGCCACGGCGATCGAACCCTCTGGCGCCCCGGGAGCCGGGCAAAGCGAGTCGTCAAGCTCCCGGACGTCGGCGCCGAAGAACCGGAGGACCGTGCGCTTCTCCAGGGGGATCGCCATCGAGAGAGGCGTCCTCAGCGGGTATCCCTTGATGTTGCCCATCATCGCCAGCCCGAGCCCCGTATTGCCGGAGGTGGCCTCGACGAGGCTCTGGCCCTTCGCCAGCTTTCCGCGGACCTCGGCATCGCGAATCAGGTTTGCCGCGACGCGGTCCTTGACCGCACCGAACGGGTTGTACCACTCAAGCTTGGCATAGACGCGGGCGTGGCGGAACGGGACCACGTGGTGCAGCTGAACGATCGGCGTCGGGTTGTCCTCGCTCGAAAGCAGGTCTAGAATCGTGTCATAAACCCTCGTTGAATGATTACTTGCCATTGAAGAGATTTAAGGGACCGAATACAAATCAGAGGCTGCCGGTCCACGCCAGTGCAATTTCCTGCGGCCGCAGCGGCTCCACGTCACAACTCCCACCCTCGAAAAACCACAGCCATTCCCATGAAAGCCAGCGACGCCATCTGGAAGGAGCGCTTCAAGGGCAAGTTGCCCGAGCCCATCGGAAGCGAGGTGGACCAGTTCGAGACGGAGATCGAGCTGCGCAAGCAGGGAAAGATCGACGAGAAGGTATTCGCGGAGACCCGCTTGCGCCGGGGAGCCTATGGCCAGCGTTACGACAACGGCCAGCGCTACGATGGCACCGAGAGTCGAAAGCTTCCTTTTGCGGACAAGCCGACGAAGGGTCCCGGAACGATGTGGGACGCCCCGGGCATGCTGAGGATCAAGATCCCGGGCGGCGCTCTCAACCCCAGGCAGCTCGAGGTCATGGCGGAGCTGGCCGAGGAGTATTCCGATGGCATCGCCCACGTGACCACCCGCCAGGATTTTCAGCTGCATTTCATCCACATCGAGAACGGCCCCTCGATCATGCGCAGGCTCGCCGCGGTGGGCATCACAACCCGCGAGGCCTGCGGCAACGCCGTGCGCAATGTTACCGCGTGCCCGCTTGCAGGTGTCTGCCGGGACGAGGCGTTCGATGTCGGGCCCTATTCCCGGGCCCTGGCCTGGTTCCTGATGGGGCATCCGGACACGATGGAGTTCGGGCGCAAATTCAAGCCGGCCTTTAGCGGATGCGCCCAGCACGCCTGCGGCCTCACCCAGATGCACGACATCGGCTTTGTCGCTGCGGTCCGCGAGGTCGACGGCCGGCTCCAGCGCGGGTTCAAGATCGTGGTGGGCGGCGGACTCGGACCCGTGCCCCGCCAGGCCCGGCTCCTTACGGAATTCGCGCCGGTGGAGGAGATGCTCCCGCTGACCCAGGCCGTGTGCCGCGTGTTCGGCAAGCACGGCGAGAAGAAGAACCGCAACGCCGCGCGAATCAAGTTTCTGGTCGACAAGTGGGGCATCGAGAAGTTTCGGGAGGAGGTCTTTGCCGTCCGCAAGGAGCTCCGGGAGGACCCGCGGTGGCACGACATGGTGAAGGGGGCCGAACTGGAGGCCGACGGGCCGTTGCACCCGCCGGGCCAACTGCCCGCCCTGAACGGAGACGAGGCGCTCGGCAAGTGGGTGCGCAGCAATGTTCGCGACCAGCGCCAGCAGGGCTACGTGACGGCCGCGGTCACCCTCCCGCTTGGCGACATCAGCGCCGACCAGCTACGTGCGCTCGCGGACATTGTCGCTACGTACACCCGGGGCACCATTCGAACGACGGTGGAGCAGAATTTCATCATCCGCTGGGTCAGCAAGTCCGATGTCCCGGCCCTGTACAGGGACCTGGCGGCAGCCGGTCTTG
>CAYNLL010000638.1:0-1914 GCA_964398015.1 uncultured Opitutaceae bacterium
GCGAGTGTCAGCAGGATCAGGCCGAGCAGCACGAGGTAGATGAAGCTGCGCATGGGGCTCCTGTGCACCAAAAACACGGCGGGGAGGATGGCAACATGCCTTTTTGGGAAAAGCGTCGTTGCCATCGGCGCGAACGTCCCCTTCACAAGCAGCCATGCCGACGGCGCCCGCATCCCCTGCAGACACCCGCGAGGCGGCCGTCGACGTCCGGGCGCTCGTGAAGCACTACGGCAAGGTCGAGGCCCTCCGCGGCGTCGACCTGCGGGTGGGCCGGGGCGAGATGTTCGCCCTGCTGGGCCCCAACGGCGCCGGAAAGACCACGCTCTTCTCGATCCTGGCGACCCTGCGGACGCCCACGTCCGGCGAGGCCCGGGTGCTCGGGCGCGACGTCGTCTCCGCGCGCGACGCGATCCGCCGGGAGATGGGGATCGTGTTCCAGGAGCCCGCGATCGAGCAGCGCCTGAGCGGGCGCGACAACCTGTTCCTGATGGGCCTGCTCTACGGGCTCACCTTCTCGGCCGCGCGAAGGCGTGCGGCCGAGATCATGGAGCAGCTGGGGATAACGGAAGTCGGCGACCGCAGGGCGCAGCACCTCTCCGGGGGCCAGCGGAGGAAGCTCGAGCTCGCCCGCGCCCTGGTCACCGACCCGCGCATCCTCTTCCTCGATGAGGCGACGCTGGGCCTGGACGTCGACGCGCGGCGCACGTTCTGGGGCCAGGTGCGCGGCCTCGCAGATACCGGCCGCACCGTGTTCTTCACGACCCACTACATGGAGGAGGCCGAGGTCGCCGACCGGATCGCGCTCATCGACTGCGGGCGCATCGTTGCCCTGGGGACGCCGCGCGAGCTCAAGGCGCGGCTGGGCGGGGGCATCGTGAGCCTGACCACGGACGACGACGCCCAGGCCAGGGCGTGGCTCACGGAGCGCGGCATCGTGCCCGAGCCCGGCGGGCAGGTGATCACGCTTCTCCACGCCGACCCGGCGGCGGTCCTCCCGGACCTGCTTCGCCACCTCCCCGTCAGGGTCCAGCGGGCGGAGGTGCACCTGCCGAGCCTCGAGGACGTGTTCCTGAAGCTCACGGGCAGGGGCCTGGACGGGGGGAACAAGCCATGATGCGCGGGATCATCGCGATCGTGATCCTCGACCTGAAGCGGTTCTGGCAGGACCGCGCCCGGCTCGTGGCCGGCCTCGTCCAGCCGCTCCTTTACCTCTTCGTGCTCGGCGCCGGGATCGGCGCCAGCTCTCGGATGGGCGGGGGCGACTACAGGCGCTTCATCTTTCCGGGCACGATGGGGCTGTCGCTGCTCTTCTCGGCGACCTTCGCGGCGATCACGATCGTTTTCGACCGCCAGATCGGGTTCTTCAAGGCGGTGCTCGTGGCCCCGGTCCCGAGGCCCGCCATCGCGCTGGGCAAGATCGCGGCTGGCGCGCTCCAGGCGCTGGCCCAGGGCCTGGTCCTCCTTCCCTTTGCGCCCCTGGCGGGCGCCCCGCTCAACGCCCTGGAGACCCTCGAGATGATCGGGGCCATGGCGCTTGCGGCGCTCACGTTCTCGACGATAGGGGTGGCGTTCGCCTGCCGGTTCAACTCGACGACGGTCTTCCCGATTGTCAGCAACGCCGTCCTGCTGCCGATGTTCTTCCTCTCGGGCGGGCTCTACCCCCTGTCGAGCGCGCCCGCGTGGATGCAGGCGGCGGCGCACGTCGACCCGGTGGCGTACGCCGTGGACCTGATGCGCGGCGCGGTCCTCGGCAGCTTCTTCTTCCCGGTGCCCCTGTCGCTGGGCGCACTGGCGGCTAGTCTGCGGCTCGCCGGGTTTCCCCGGGTGGAGGCGCTGCACGGCTCGAACTGGCAGATGCCGATGGCGGCGCTGGCTTTCTGGGGAATGATTGAAACCGCCCGCTGCCTGAACCGC
>CAYNLL010000639.1:0-1914 GCA_964398015.1 uncultured Opitutaceae bacterium
CTCGCGGTGGCGTCGGTCGCCTTTTTCGCGGCCGGCACGCGCGCCGCCGCGCGCGACCCGGGTCCCGCCCCCGACCTGCTCGCGATCCTGCCCGCCTCGGCGCCCGGTTGGGACGTGCGCACGAGCCCGGACCTGTACCGCTTTGCCGGCACGCTAAGGACCGACCATCTGGCGCAGCGCACGTACCTGCGGCCGGGGAAGGCGGGCACCGACCAGGTCACACTCTACGTCGCCTACTGGCCGGCGGGCCAGGCCTCCGTGGGGCTCGTGGCCTCGCACACGCCCGATGCCTGCTGGCCGGGGGCGGGCTGGGTGGCGGCGGAGGTGCCGGACCCGAGGGCGTCCCTCGAGCTCGCCGGCCGAGCGCTGCCCCCCGCGCAGCACCGCCTCTTCTCCAGCGCGGGCTACCCGCAGCAGGTGTGGTTCTGGCAGCTCTACGGCGGCAGGCCCGTAGAGGTGGGCAGCACCCGGTCCGTGCCGGCGCTTGTCGGGATCGCGCTGCGCTACGGCTTCCGCCAGGGGGGCGAGCAGCTGTTCGTCCGCGTCTCCGCAAACCGCCCCTGGGAGGAGATTTCCCGGGAGCCCTTCCTCGCCCAGTTTTTCGCGCGCCTCTCGCCGCTCGGCCTTTACTGAGGGCCGGGGCGCATGCCAACATCCTCCCCCGTGCAGCCCGGACCATGGACGAACCCAAGATAGTGCCCCCGGCATGGCTGCCCTGGGCGACCACGGCATGCCTGGCCGCCCTGGTCGCGTGCCTGGGCGAGCTCCTCGTGATCGAGAGGACCCGGGCGCAGTTCCTCAGGGAGCAGGCCCAGCTAGCCGACGCCGCCATGAAGGGGGCGCAGAACCAGCTCGAGGTGGAGCGCATCGTCGGCCGGAGGGCGCTTGAGCGCCTGCGCGCCGGCGACGAGGAGATCCTCCTGCTCGCCCCCCCGGAGGGCGCCTCGCCCGGCGGCCCCGCCCAGGGCGCGCTGGTCTGGAGCGCCGCCGAGCACAGCGGGCGGATCCGGGTGTCGGCGGCGGACCAGCCGGAGGGCAGGGATTACCAGCTGTGGCTCGACGGGCCGGGGACGTCGTACCCGGCGCCATGCGCCGTCTTCCACGGGAGCCCGGGGCCGGGGGGCTCCGCGGCGCGGGTGGAGGCCGGGGCCCCGCTCGTCCCGGGCTGCCGTTTCCTGCTGGTCGACGGCGCCAAGGGAGGGTCCCCGACCCTGGCGGAGGCCCGCGCCGGGGGTTCAATCGTACTTGCCACCCTCCCCTACACGGGGAGTAATCCAAGGCGATGATCATCAAACCGAAGGTCCGCGGATTCGTGTGCGTGACGGCCCACCCGGCAGGGTGCGCCGCCCATGTCGGCGAATGGATAACCCACGTCAAATCAAAGGGTCCCATTGCGCGGGGTCCAAAGAAGGTCCTGGTCATCGGCGCGTCGACCGGCTACGGCCTCGCCTCGCGCGTGACCGCGGCCTTCGGGTCGGGGGCCGCGACGATCGGCGCCTTCTTCGAGCGGCCGTCCGAGGAGGGCCGCCCTGCCACCCCGGGGTGGTACAACACGATCGGCTTCACGCAGGCCGCGCGCGACGCGGGCCTCTACGCCAAGAACTTCAACGGGGACGCCTTCTCCGACGAGATCAAGGCGAGGGTGCTCGAGGCGATCAAGGCGGACCTCGGCCAGGTCGACCTCGTCATCTACTCGCTCGCCTCCCCCCGCAGGACGCACCCCCGGACCGGGGCCGTGCACAAGTCTGTCCTCAAGCCCGTCGGCGCCCCCTATACGAACAAGACCGTCGACACCGACAAGGGAATCGTCAGCACCGTGACCATCGAGCCGGCCAGCCCGCAGGAGGTCGCCGACACGGTCGCCGTGATGGGAGGCGAGGACTGGGAGCTCTGGATGAACGCGCTCGCCGGCGC
>CAYNLL010000640.1:0-1910 GCA_964398015.1 uncultured Opitutaceae bacterium
CTGCCCTGGGTGATCAGGCAGATCCTGCAGACCCGCCAGCCGCAGTACGAGTACTCCCGCCTGGTGAAGGAGTACCCCGAGCTCACCGCCTACACCGCCGAGAACGCCTTCATGCCGGTCAGCAACGTGCTGCTGCGCCAGCTGAAGTTCCGCGGCGACACCTTCAACGTCCGGGGCCTCCCGCTGCTCACCCGCGCGATGCGGTCGATGCTCCAGAAGGAGATGCTCAACACCGCGCTGGACTCGATCGCCGACCGCCTCTACACTCCGCTGATCCTGTGCAAGCTCGGCGCCAGCGCCACCGACCTGGGCACCTCGCAGCCGTGGATCCCCACCGAGGACGACCTGGAGAACTTCGAGCTCGCCCTCGACGCCGCCCTGGCCGGCGACTTCCGGGCGCTGATCTACAACTTCGCGGTGGAGATGGCCCCGGTGCTGGGCCGCGAGCAGATGCCCGACCTCACCCCCGACTTCGAGAGGATCGAGGACTCGATCCTGCAGGTGTTCGGGCTCTCCCGCACCTTCCTGACCGGGGCCGGGACCGGGCAGACGTACGCGGCCGACGCGCTCAACAAGGAGCTCGTCACCCAGCTGATGAGCCGCTACCAGAAGTTCCAGGCCCGGCACTTCCGCAACCGCGCGATGGTGGTGGCGGAGGCCCAGGAGCACTTCGACTACCGCGAGCACGGCGGCAAGCGCTACGTGATCATGGAGGAGGTGCTGGAGACCGACGAGGAGAGCGGCGAGAAGCGCCTCGTCGAGCAGCCGAAGCTCCTGGTCCCCGAGCGCAAGTTCAAGGTTCTCAACCTGCGCGACGAGGACACCCAGCGCCAGTTCATCGAGGCCCTGCGCGCCTCCGGCATCCCGATCTCCCAGCGCACCCGGACCCGCGGCCTGGAGATCGACCTGGAGGAGGAGGAGGCCCTCTCCCAGGACGAGGCGGTCCGCCAGACGGTCGCCGAGCAGACCACCCGCCGTAACACTTACGTCGCGCTGCGCGACGAGGGCCTTCCCGTCCCGGAGGACCTCGCGATGGACTTCTCCCCCAAGCCGCAGGTGGAGGGGATGCCGTCGCCGCTGTCGATGGGGTCGCTGGCCCTCCCGCGCCTCGGCACCCAGGACGACCCGCTGATGGCGCTCGCCCCCGGCCCGGAGGCCGAGGAAGCCGAGGCGGAGGAGGAGGGCGCGCCCCCGAACGCGCCCCCCGAGGGCGACGAGGACGAGGGGCCTGCGCCGGGCGAGGAGCCCGCGGTGCCGCCCGAGAGCAACGAGATGCGCGGCGGGATGCCCAGCCAGGCCGCCCTCTTCCGCCGCGCGGCCTCCGCCCGCCGCCGCGGCAAGAGCCGTCGCGACGAGGAGTGGGACGGCGTGCTCAGCACCCACAGGGAGCGGGTGACGGCGTCCGCCGAGGACGATGCGGACGATGCGGACGTCCGCGAGTGGCAGTCGGGGGGAGCCCCCGCCGCCTACCGCACCCCGTCGGTCGTCGGCAGCCGGCCGTCCTACGCCCCCGGGTCCGGCGATGTCGAGGCCAAGCCTGTCGACTACGAAGATGTCCTGATATGATTTATTAATATTGGACGTGGCTTGGCCGGGCTAGGCTTGGGATGGCCCGGCATGCTCGGCTAGGCGCGGCATGGCCTGGCTTGGCACGGCGCGACTGCTCAAGGTGCGGGAGGATTACGAGGGGACTTGGTCGGAGGATTTTTTCATGCCGTTGAGAAAGTTGCTTGACGACATGCTCGAGGAAGCCGCACCGCGCGTCTTTACCACTAACGAGATACTCTCTGGACCCAAAAACAAGGGGCTTACGCCAGTAGCGCTGCTAAACCTCGCCTGGCACAAGTTCGAAGCCGACCAGGCTGGCTATAGATCATGGGAACGCTCCGCCATTTCAGGCTTCCTCGAGC
>CAYNLL010000641.1:0-1909 GCA_964398015.1 uncultured Opitutaceae bacterium
CCCTGGAGGACCACGATCTCGACCGACGGCTGGTTGTCGCTGAAGGTGGAGAAGACCTGGGTCTTCTTGGAGGGAATGGTCGTGTTGCGCGGGATCATCGCCGTGGACACGTCGCCGGCGGTCATGATGCCGAGCGTCAGGGGCGTCACGTCCAGCAGGAGGACATCGCGCACCTCGCCCTTGAGGACGCCGCCCTGGATGGCGGCGCCTACCGCCACGACCTCGTCGGGATTGACGCCCTGGTGGGGCGCCTTGCCGCCGAGGGTCCTCGCGATCTCGACGACGCGCGGCATGCGGGTCATCCCGCCTACGAGCACGAGCTCGTCGATCTGCGCCGAGGTGAGGTCGGCGTCCTTGAGGCAGTTCTTGAAGGGCTGGATGCAGCGTTCGAAGAGAGCCTCGCAGATCTGCTCCATCTTTGCCCGGGTGAGCTGCACGTTGAGGTGCTTCGGGCCGGACGCGTCCGCCGTGATGAACGGAAGGTTGATGTCGACCGACTGGGTCGAGGACAGGGCGATCTTCGCCTTCTCCGCCTCCTCCTTGAGGCGCTGGAGGGCCATCGGGTCCTTCCTCAGGTCGATGCCGTTCTCCTTCTTGAAATTGTCCACGAGCCACGCGATCAGGGCGTCGTCCCAGTTGTCGCCGCCGAGGTGGGTGTCGCCGTTGGTCGCCTTGACCTCGAACACGCCGTCGCCGATCTCGAGCACGGACACGTCAAAGGTGCCGCCGCCCAGGTCGAACACGGAGATCTTCTCGTCCTTCTTCTTGTCGAGGCCGTAGGCCAGCGACGCCGCCGTCGGCTCGTTGATGATGCGCAGGACGTCGAGCCCCGCGATCTTGCCGGCATCCTTCGTGGCCTGGCGCTGGGAGTCGTTGAAGTAGGCCGGGACGGTGATGACGGCCTGGGTGATCTTCTCTCCCAGGTACGCCTCGGCATCGGCCTTCATCTTGCCGAGGACGAACGCGGAAATCTGCTGCGGGGCGAACTGCTCCGTCTTGTCGCCCAGCTGGACCTCGATGTAGGCGTCGCCGTTCTTTCCCTCTACGACCTTGAACGGCATGTTCTTCGCCTCCTCGCGGACCTCGTTGAACTTGCGCCCGATGAGGCGCTTCGCCGAGAAAATCGTGTTCCTGGGGTTGGTGACGGCCTGGCGTTTTGCGGCCTGCCCGACGACGCGCTCGCCCGACTTGGTGAAAGCGACGACCGACGGAGTGGTGCGGCCACCCTCCGCGTTCGGGACGACCACGGGCTCCCCACCCTCCATGACGGCCATACAGGAATTCGTAGTGCCCAGATCAATGCCTAGTATGCGGCTCATGCCCCCATTTAAGCACCGGGCATGCCCCGATTGCACGAATTGCGTTAGTGCTTTGAGGACAATGGCTAAAAATAAATTCGCGGCACCCCCCGCCCCTCCCCGAGGAGGCCGATTCAAGTCATTTTGTCACAGATTCGCGGGGTCTGACACAATTGTTGGCACAGCGCTCGCTGCGGTCGGGAGGGGGCGACTGGGCCTTGAACTTGGGTCCGGTCGCCCCTATACGAACTCATGGAAGTCGAGATTCACGTGCCCGAGGAGGTGCCTGTGATGACGCTGCCCAACGTGGCGTTCTTTCCGCAGGCCCTGCTGCCCCTCCGGATCTTCGAGCCGCGCTACCGCCAGATGCTGCGCGATGTCCTCGAGGGCAACAGGATCTTCGCCGTGGCGGGCCTCGACTGCGGCGCGGCCGCGACCGGCGGGATGTTCGAGCCCCCCCACCGCGTCGCCTGCATCGGCCTCGTGCGCGCGTGCCAGAAGGACGACGACGGCACGTCCCGGGTCCTGCTCCAGGGGCTGTGCCGCGTGGCGATCGAATCGATCGTCGGCGACACGCCCTACCGCCGCATCCGGATCCGCACGCTCGCGAG
>CAYNLL010000642.1:0-1899 GCA_964398015.1 uncultured Opitutaceae bacterium
ACCAAAAGCCTCCCCCCTCTATCGCTCTCCTATGCTTCTGGTGCCTGGCGGAGATGTGCACGCACGACAAGTGCGAGGGCTCTGACTTCAGGCACCCGGCGAAGGATCCGCAGCCGACCGCCGTCACCTCCTACAACGGCACCCCGCTGTGCGGGGTGTGCGCGCTCGACTTCGCCCAGCGCATCGTGAAGCTCCAGACCGCCCAGGGGGAAGCGAAGCGGTCAGATTGAACCAGCCTGACGAGCCGGCCGACGGCTTCCGCGACCTCCGCCATGTGGAGGGCCTGTTCGCCCAGGCGCTGTTCGAGCACGTCGCCTGGAGCTACGACCTGACGTTCCGCGGCGAGAAGTTCGCCCTGCTGGACGAGAACGAGCTGAAGGCCCGCGGCTACGACCCGGAGGCCACTGACCGCCTGGTCGTGAAGCGCGTCTCCGACGGGAAGTGCTTCGACCTGGACATCGACGTCACCGCGACGGACGCGGCGCCGGCGCAGGACCCGGAGAGCCCGCCGCCGATGCCCGGCCAGAGGGCGCTGTTCTGATGCCCGTCTGCGGCTGCGGCGCCTGCCCGGCATGCCGGGGCGACGCTTCCCAGACTCCGCCTGTCGTCAAGAGGGGCCAGCGGCCCGGCGCGCTCTGGATCACGATGGAGATCCCCGGCGAGGCGGGATGGGGGCTGTGGGAGCGCCTGGAGGGCATTCTCAACGGCACCGCCGGCCAGGGCGACGACCACATGAAGGTCACCGTCCTGGGCACCGAGGTCAACGCCAACCTGGCCGGCTACTGGCATCAGTCGACCGTCCCGTCCTCGTCGAAGTAGTCCTTGTCGCGCTCATCCCAGGCGCGCTCCCCGCTGACCCCGAGCAGCTCGTTGATCGCGAGCCAGATCGGGTCCAGGCAGGCGGGGCACAGGTCCCGCCTGCGGTAGAAGCTGACGCACTGCTCCTGGTCGAGCGCGACGATCAGCTCGTGGGCGGCGGCTTCCTCGTGCTCGTCCACGTCGATCGGCTTCTTGCACTTGTCGCACTTGCGCGTCTCCACCGTCTCGTACCGCGGGGTGGTGACGGGCGGCATCTCCCTGCGCTCCCGGGCGCGGCTCATCCGGTGCCCCTAGCCGTCGTCGTCGTCGTCGTCGTCGTCGTCGTCGCCTTCCTGGGCGCGGCGCGCGGCTTCCTCGGCCGCCGCGATCGCCGCCGCGTCGGCCTTCCCCTGGCACGGGCCGCACATCCCGCGCCAGCTGATCGGATTCCCGCATCCCGAGCAGTGCTCGTGCCTGCCGTTGCCCGCCTGAACCGCCATGCCCCTCCTCGACTGCCGTGCCACGCCTTGCCTTGCGCTGCCCAGCCGCCCCGCGACCGCCGCGCCGTGCCTAGCCGAGCCGTGCCCTGCCCATCCCTGCCAGGCCATGTCTCGACGACACAGTATCAAAGAAGTTTGGTAAAAGTATTGCGCAATGGAGCTTAAAAAGTAATATAGAGCGCGTTGCCCCATCATGGGGCGCGCGGCCCGTCACGGCCAGCGCACTAGCCACGGCACGACACGAAAAGGAAGCCGAGTATGCCTCCCACCGCACGGAAGTCGACCACGCCGAACGCGGGCGCCATCGAGGGCACCGCCTCCAAGCAGGTGGTCCTGAAGCGGATCGTCGACACGACGATCATCGTCCCGATCGTCGGGGTGACCCCCGTCATCCCGCACAGGTGGTCCGAGAAGGCCATCAACATGATGGAGGCCAAGCAGTTCGGGCTCCCGCAGGGCAAGCGCGAGGCGAAGGTTCCCGAGGACGACGCGGAGGCCGCGATGTACCGCCTGGCGGCGTCGCCCGAGGACGAGGGAGAGTACCCGCACGGCTACCCGGGGATGCCCTCCACCGCTTTCAAGGCCGCGATGGTGTCGGCCT
>CAYNLL010000643.1:0-1894 GCA_964398015.1 uncultured Opitutaceae bacterium
GCAAAGTCTACTTCTCGAGCGTGGAGAACGGGGTCACGCTCGTCAAGGTCGACGGACATGTCCCGCCCTCAGGAAGCATCACGTGGGACTCCGAGACGCAACTGGCGTACGATCCTCCGCTGATCGTCGTGCCGGCAGAGTTGAAGGTCGGCGCGGAATGGGACGACCGGACATCCCTGACCGGACATTCCCAGATCGATTGGCACAATCCCGCCACGCCCGTCTTCGACGGAGACCTCTCCGGGACCAGCACCGTCCACGGCCGCATCGTCGGGAAGGAGACCATGACGGTCCCCGCCGGGCGCTTCGATTGCTACGTGGTCGAGACGGAAAGGAAGGATGTCTACTCCTACGCCGCCGGCTGGACGGGCGGAGGCGCCGCGACGGTGATTTCGACGTCGATCGACCGGCTCTGGTATTCCCCCCAATTGGGCCAGTCCGTTAAAAGCAAGGCGACCTCGTCATGGTCGTATTCTTCTGGCGGCAAAGACTATCCGGCCAAGTCGAGCGCCTCTCTCGTGCTCGCGCGCTATCAGTTTGAGAAGCCCTCGGAACCGTACACAGCGGCCGCCCCGGGCGCTCCCTCGAAGGGCATCGCCAGCGACGTGGACGCGGCAAAATACTCCGAGCCCCTGAATCCGGACAATTTCGCCCTCATCATCGGCATCGCGAATTATCGAGATCTCCCCGAGGCCGAGTTCGCCGACCGGGACACCCAAGCCGTCAAGCGCCATCTGCTGGCAATGGGCTATCCCGAGGAAAACATTGTCGCGCTGACCGGCGACCACGCCACCAAGAGCTCCATCGAGGAGAAGCTGGAGAAATGGCTGCCCATGAACGTGAACGAGCGCTCCACCGTCTTCGTCTATTACTCCGGCCACGGCGCGCCCGATCCCGAGTCAAAGGAAGCGTATCTCGTCCCCTGGGATGGCGCGCCGGAATCACTGTCGGGGACCGCTTTCCCTCTCTCCCGCTTCTACAAGGACTTGAACAAGCTTCCGGTTAAACGAGTGTTGGTCGCGCTCGACTCGTGCTTCTCGGGAGCCGGGGGGCGCTCGGTCATGGTCAAGGGCGCCAAGCCGCTACTGACGAAGATCGACATGTCCGTCCCGGCGGGCGGCAAGCTCATGGTGTTCACCGCTTCCGGCGCCGACCAGATCAGCGGGACCTTGGAGGCCCAGGGGCACGGCACGTTCACTTATTTCTTCCTCAAAGGACTCAACGGGGCCGCGCCTTCTCCCGGCCGCCCCGACCATGTGAGCGTCGGCTCGCTCTATGACTACCTGTCGCGTTCCGTTAACGCCGCGGCGCACCGCCAGGAGCGCGAGCAGAACCCTCAGCTGATGCCCTCGGCCTTGATGAACTCCTCCATCGAAGTGCGATAGCCGGCCGCGGGATGATGCTCACTTCGACGCGTTCTTAGTCGCCAAACTCGCCCGCGCGGAAGCGCCGAGATGACCCTATCACCATTCCAAGAAATGACACACAGGGAAAACTTGGCCGCCTTTTGGCCACGATGCGAGTCAGCCGCTCCCCCGCTCGCCCGAAAAAGACTGTAAAATACGGCGACGCCCTCGTAGCTCAGTTGGTTAGAGCAGCCTGCTCATAACGGGTTGGTCGCTGGTTCGAGCCCAGCCGGGGGCAACGATTTCGGGAGAATCCATGGGCGACAAGATCAAGGGCATCATTCTCGCGGGCGGATCGGGGACGCGGCTTTATCCCGTCACGCGCGCGATCAGCAAGCAGCTGGTGCCGGTGCACGACAAGCCGATGATCTACTATCCGCTGTCGACCTTGATGCTGGCGGGGATTCGCGACGTGCTGATCATCACCACGCCGGAGGACGGGCCCTCGTTCCAGCGGCTGCTCGGCGACAACATCTTCTACGGCCACG
>CAYNLL010000644.1:0-1892 GCA_964398015.1 uncultured Opitutaceae bacterium
GCTCACGATCGCGCGCGAGCTCGTGCTCGTGAAGGTGCGCGCCGACGCCAAGAGCCGCCCCGAGATCCTCCAGATCAAGGAGATCTTCCGCGCAAAGATCGCGAACCTGGCCCAGGACTCGCTCATCATCGAGGTGACGGGCGACGAGGAGAAGCTCGCCGCGTTCCTCGGACTGATCGAGCCCTTCGGGATCCTCGAGATCGCCCGCACCGGGCGCCTCGCCCTCACGCGCTGAGCGCCCCCCGCCTTCAACCCCCTCCTCACCATGCCCGCCAAAGTTTACACCGACAAGGACGCCGACCTCGGCGCCTTCAAGAACAAGACGCTCGCCGTGCTCGGCTACGGCTCGCAGGGCCACGCCCACGCGCTGAACCTCAAGGACAGCGGATGCAAGGTCGTCATCGGCCTGTACCCGGGGTCCAAGTCGCGGGCCGTCGCGCGCCAGCACGGCTTCACGGTGGTGGACACCGCCGAGGCCGTCCGGCTCGCCGACGTGATCCTCGTCGGCCTGCCCGACATGAAGCAGGCCTCGGTCTACAAGAACGACATCCTGCCCCACCTCTCGAAGGGCAAGACGCTGGTCTTCAGCCACGGCCTGGCGGTCCACTTCGGGCTGATCAAGCCCCACAAGGACATCGACGTCATCATGGTGGCCCCGAAGGGCCCGGGCCACATGGTGCGCAGGCTCTACGTCGAGGGCAAGGGGATGCCGGCCCTGGTCGCCGTGTTCCAGAACCGCTCCGGCCGCGCGAAGCAGGCCGCCCTCGCGTGGGCGAAGGGGATCGGCTCCACGCGCGCCGGCGTGCTGCAGACGACCTTCAAGGAGGAGACCGAGACCGACCTCTTCGGCGAGCAGGCCGTCCTCTGCGGCGGGGCGAGCGCGCTCGTGCAGGCGGGCTTCGAGACGCTGGTCGAGGCCGGCTACCAGCCCGAGATGGCGTACTTCGAGTGCCTCCACGAGCTGAAGCTCATCTGCGACCTGATGTACGAGAGCGGGATCGCGGGCATGCGCTTCTCGGTCTCCGAGACGGCGAAGTACGGCGACATCACCCGCGGGCCCCGCGTGGTGAACGCGGCCACCAAGCGGGAGATGAAGAAGATCCTCAAGGAGATCCAGACGGGCAAGTTCACCCGGCAGTGGGTCGCCGAGTACAAGGGGGGACTGAAGAAGTACAACAGGCTCCTGAAGAAGGGCGCCTCCCACCAGATCGAGAAGACCGGGGCCCGGCTTCGCGGCATGATGCCCTGGATGACCAAGAAGAACCTGAAAGGCGTGCAGGCCGCGTACTAGGCGGCCCGCAACCCGCCCGGAGGGATGGGGCGCCTCTAGCATGGGAAAAAAGATCGTCCTCGCCACGAGGAAGAGCCCGCTCGCGCTTGCGCAGGCGGAGCTCGTCGGCGCGTACCTGCGCGACCGGATGGGGGTGGAGTGCGAGCTCGTGAAGCTGGTCACCACCGGGGACCAGCAGGCGGCGTGGTCCCTGGAGGAGAAGGGGGGCAAGGGGCTCTTCACCCGCGAGCTGGAGTCGGCCCTGCTGCGCGGGAACGCCGACATCGCGGTCCACAGCGCGAAGGACCTTCCGGGGGACCTGGTCGACGGGCTGTCGACCGTCGGCTACCTCCCGCGGGAGGACGCGCGCGACATGCTGGTCTTGCGGAACGGCGTGGCGGCGCCCCGACAGCTCGCCACGGGAAGCCCGCGGCGCCGGCGCCAGGCCGCGCTCATGTTCCCCGGCGTGGAATTCGTCGAGATCCGCGGCAACGTCGACACGCGCCTCAAGAAGATCGCGGACCTCAACCAGGCGGACGGCACGATCCTCGCGGCCGCGGGCCTGAAGCGCCTCGGGATCGGCTCCTGGCCCGGGGTCGAGTTCCACGCGATCGGCTTTGAG
>CAYNLL010000645.1:0-1887 GCA_964398015.1 uncultured Opitutaceae bacterium
AATCCTGCGTTTTTGAAAATGCTGAAGACTTCGAACGGAAAAGGATATTCCCGAACGTTTCAATACATGTATATCAGTTCCGGACTAAAGTATCGCGCTACGGAAAAACTAATTTCTGGGACGGAATCAAATTTGGTAATGTCCACGGAATCGGCATTTGACGGCAAATCGTATTACACCTATGACGGTGAAACGCGCGCCATGACAAAAAATAGTTTGAATGAACCACCGGAGGGACTAAGTCATCAAAACCCGTTGATCGCACCTTTTGCGTTTTTAACTAAATTAACTGATGACGGCAGGATGCATATCTTGCGCTTCACGGATATTATTTCGGAGGAATTCACAAAGGGATTCGCTCTCCCCACAGGATTAAGAACAAATGGTTTGCTTGAAATTACAATTCCAGGTCTTCCCGCTGGCGGACAAACGACCTTATGGAAGATTGCCATCGATGAATCTGGCGATTCGTTTACCCCAAAATCAGTTGAAAGTATTTGTCCTGGAAGAGGAATTCAGTCCGTTAGCAAGCTCCTGGATTACACCAACCTTGGGGCATATCAGTTTCCCAGCAGTATAGAATGGGCAGAGAGATCGTATACACCGACTTCTCCACCGACATCGCTTTCGTCAGGAACGGTAACTTTGATATCTGCACGCATTTCGGAGCAGACGACCGATTCCGACTTTGAACTCAAAAGCGAGGAGAAGTTGGCCGACTCGATTTGGGACTGGGCACAGAAAAACTTTGTCAGGGTAGCTGCCGTATATCCGTCCACAAATGCCTGTGCCGCGTATTCGGGACCGATCATTTACGACGAATCTGCGGACTCTTCCAAAGAAATTGCTGAAGCTATCGACACGGCTAAAAAAGAGCAAAAGCGCGTGCTTCTTCAGTTCGGCGCAAACTGGAGTGATCCATGTCATGAATTGCACGAGTTGTTTCAAACCAATAAGGACGTTTCAGAGGAATTAAAAAAGTATTACGTGGATGTGATGGTTGACGTGAATCGAGGCCACAACGCAGATAATGACGAGAAGTTTGGACACCCTGCGCACTTCACTTTGCCAGTTTTAGTTATTTTAGACTCTGACGGCAAGCGAATGAATACGGAGAACACAAGCGAACTGCTTGAAGGTCATCACTATAGTCCTGAGAAAGTAATAGCTTTCTTGGAACAATGGACGAAAAATAATTAGCCATGATGCCTAAACCGCCGGATCCTACCGCCATTGGCGCATCCGCTTCCCAGCAAGTCGGGATTCCCGCCCCGAGTCGCCGCCAGCCCAGCTCACCTCGTTAGCCGTCATTCAACACCACCAATTATGAAACGCATTTTTATCATGATCATTGCTTCGCTGATCGTTTGCGGTGCAATTTGGGCCAGTTATTTCGCAGGGTATGAGCGCGGGTACCATAAGGCTTTGATCCTTCAGACCGGCACTTTTGTCGTTTCGCTCGACGCGCTTGACAAGGTTCGGGCCGGAGATGTTGCAGGCGGCACGAAGTCGCTTGAAGGGCTGTGCTTCTCATCTGCGAATATCGTTTATGGAGATTATTTGTTTCGGCATGATTTTCCGGGCCAGTTTGTCGGTAACAGCATGATTGATGATTTGCAGCACTATCGGCGAACCTATTGCACCAACAATGCGGAGTGGACACCTATGGAGCGGAGTTTGGAGAAGAATCTTGCGAGTTGGAGGAACCGATGAGGCCAAACTCACCGAACCAACCCCCCTTGCCGCTCCGCTTCCCCAAAAGTCAGGATTCCCGCCTCGAGTTGCCGCCTGCCCGGGTTTGTTAGGCGACTTCGTACCTCACCATGAAGGCACCCGCTAAATTTCGGTCGATAGCCAATGCTTTGAGAGTTCTAGCCGTGTTTGTCT
>CAYNLL010000646.1:0-1884 GCA_964398015.1 uncultured Opitutaceae bacterium
GAAGCCATGGACACCCCGACAGGCCTCCTTCCCAAGCTCATCCGCTACGGCGTCGTGGGCGCGACCGTGATGGTGGTCTTCTCCGGGCTCAACGCGCTCTTCGGGCTGAGGTTGGGCAAGGACCTCTCCTTCCTCCTGGCCTATCCGCCCGCCGTCTCGCTGCATTTCTGGCTGAACAAGCACTGGACGTTCGGCTGCGCCCGCTCGGACGTCAGGCGGCAGGTGTCGGAATACGCGGTCATGGTCCTTGTCACTTTCGCCTTGCAGGCGGCCGTCTTTAAATTGCTGACGGCGTACACGGCAATGCCCGGGTGGGCGGCCGCGGCAGGAGCCAACGCGGCGCAGATGGCGGTCACGTTTGTGGCGATGCAGTACCGCATCTTTAGGAACGCCCCGGAGCTGTGAGGACGCGGTACTGGCTCGGCGCCCTGCTGGCGGTCTCGTTTGCGCTTCGCCTCTGGCTGGCGGAGGCGGGGGGGCAGCGCTTCTGGCCCGACGAGTCGCGCTACGATTCGGCGCAGATCGCGGCGCAGGAGCTCTCCCGGGGCGAGGGACGCCTTGCCCTTGCCGAGCTCTTCGGGCACGCCGACCACGTTCTTTTCCGGCCCGCCAGCCTGCCGGCGGCGCTGGTCGAGCATTGGACCGGGGGCGTGCACCCGGCTCTGGTCTCGGGTTATTTTTCGTTGTTTTCCGTCGGGACGATTTTCCTCGTCTGGGCGATCGCCCGCCGGGCGGGGGCGCCCAAGTCCGAGGCCCTCTGGGCAGCGTTCCTCGCCTCCGCTGCAAACAGCCTCTTCCTCTACGCGCGTTTCTACCTGCCCTACGACGTCGCCCTGTTTGAGCTCATGGGGGCGCTGTGGCTGGCGCTCGGGCGCGGCTCGCCCAGAAACTCCCTGCTGACGGGCATGGCCGCCGGCCTTGGGTTCCTGACCTACAACGGCTACTGGCTCCTGGGGGCGGCCGTGCTGGTCCTCCACACGCTCCTCGGGTTGGGAGGGTGGTACCGCATGGCCCAGCGCGCGGCCTGCGCCGCGCTCGGCCTCGCCCTTGTCGTGGCCGCCGTCCTCGCCCTGGGCGGGGCGCTGGCCGGGGGCTTTGCCGCGTACGGGGGCTTCGCCGCCAGCGTGACGCAGGGGGACTTCCATGTCGGTTACCGGGTGATTCCGGAGTACCTCTGGTACGCCGAGCGCGGCGTCGCCGTGCTGTGGGCGGCTGCACTTGCCTATGCGGCCTTCACCGGCTTTGCGGACGGGCGCGGGCGGCGATTGGCCTGGTGGCTGGGGGGGGCGGCGATCGTCCTCGGCGGCCTCGTCCTTTTCTCGGATGTCATCCCGAAATTCGTGGTCTACGGCAGGTTGACCCGATCGGCCGTCCCGTTCCTCTGCCTCGGGGCGGCGCAGGGGATCGACGGCTTCCTGCGCTCCCGCGGGCGAGGAGGCGGCCGATGGGCGGCCGCGATCGCGTTCCTGGTGGCGGCCATGGCCGCCTGCAATTTCGCCACGCCGCTCAGCCAGGTCTTCCCCGAGGACTTTGTCCGCAGGGCCCAGGACAGGATCGCCGGAGCCGCGGGTTCGGGCTACAGCTTCCATCGGACCCTCTTTGCGGAGACGCTCTGGGGCCATCCCTTTCAGGTCGAGGTTGCCGCGCACAAGGAGCTTCTGAGGAGCCCCCACCCGATGCAGTTCAGGCCGTACCAGTTCGAGGGCTACTCGGTGGCGCAGCGCGAACAGCTGAACCGCCTCGACGTCGCCATGCGGCTGGTCGAGTTCGACGCCCGCCTCCCCGCGGACCCTGGCGCCTGGGGCGGTTACCCGGGACCCGTGCGTCTAGAAGTGCGCTTTTCCCCGGGGAGCGTCCCCGACTGCGAGCCCCTCGTGAGCTCCG
>CAYNLL010000647.1:0-1881 GCA_964398015.1 uncultured Opitutaceae bacterium
TCGAACGTCTTGCCATCGTAGACGCTGTGGGTCGGGTGCACGCCCATCTCGCTCCGCCCCGTCTTGAAGATCAGCCAACCCGCCCCTCCGCCTTGCACATCCTCGACGTAGGGCCAGCCGAGGACATCGCGAAGGAACGCGCGCGTCGCGGGGGCATCGTCGGAGTAAATCAGGGTGTGGATGCTGGTGATCATCGGACTTAACTCCTGAAGCCTCCCGAGAATGCGCCGTTTCCCGCCATTGCCAATCTTGAAGCGGTTCAGCGCCGGGGCCCGAGATCGGCACCGGCACCCGGCGGGGAGCGCGCCCATTCTCCGCTTCCAAGCCGTGGATCCTCCCTCGCGGCAATGCGCCCCTCTGGCGCCATAGGCGCCCGGGGCGCCGCCCATTACCGCTTGTCGAGGCCTGCCGACTCGATTGGCCTGTGGGGGTGATTCTCCTCCGCGCGTGACCCCCACCGGCCGCCTAGACTACCCGCTCCCCCCGGAGCAGATCGCGCAGGTCCCCGCGGGACAACGGGACGGCTCGCGCCTCCTCGTCGTCGACCGCTCCTCGCGCACGATCGAGCACCGCGGCTTCGGCGACCTGCCCGCCTACCTTCGCGAGGGCGACACGCTCCTGCGCAACACCGCGTCGGTCCTTCCCGCGCGGCTGCACGGCCGCCGGTCGACCGGCGGCAAGCTCGAGTGCCTGCTCCTGAGGAGCGCGGGCGCGGCGCCGGACGGCGGGGAGGTCTGGCAATGCCTCGTGCGCCCGGGGCGCCGCCTCGGGGCCGGGGCGACCTTCGAGGCCGCCGGGGGCGCCCTCCCGGGAGAGGTCACGGCGGTCGTGGGCGACGGCTCGGTCCTCGTGCGATTCTCGCCCCGGGGCGGGTCCGTCGTCGACGTGGCGAACCGCTGGGGGGACATCCCGCTTCCGCCCTACATCGAGCGCGCCGACAATTCGCGGAAGGAGGCCGACCGCGAGCGCTACCAGACGGTCTACGCCGACCGCGGCAGGCAGGTCGCCGTCGCCGCACCCACGGCGGGGCTCCACTTCACGCCCGCGCTCCTGGCCGAGGTCGGCCGCCGGGGCGTGCGCACGGCGGACCTCACGCTCCACGTCGGGCTCGGGACCTTCAAGCCGATCGCCACCGAGACGGTCGAGGAGCACCGCATCCACCGCGAGCTCTACGAGATCCCGGAGTCGACCCAGCGCGCCCTCTTTCCCCCGCTTGCCGGGAGGAGGATCGCCGTCGGGACGACCACCGTGCGCTCGGTCGAGGATTTCCTCTCGGGCCACGCGGCGCCGCTCGGCCGCGCCCACATCGCGGAGGCCTCGCTCTTCATCCACCCCCCGGCGACGTTCCGGGGCGTCGACGCCCTGATCACGAACTTCCACCAGCCGCGCTCGACGCTGCTCTGCCTGGTCGCCGCGTTCCTGACCCCTGGGTCGACCGAAGGCATTGACTGGCTGATGGAAATCTACGCGGAGGCCATCCGGGAGCGCTACCGCTTCCTCAGCTACGGGGACGCCATGCTCGTCGTGTAAAAGAGACCTGCAGGATTGTGTTTTCGGCAATCCGGGGCCATCAGTACCGCCCGCTTAGGAAACTCCCATGAACAAAACCTACAAGATCCTCGCGCTGATCGCCTTTGCCTCGGCGCTCGCCACCTCGGCCTCCGCCGCGGTCGAAACCTACACGATAGATCCGGTCCACTCTTCGGTCGCCTTCAGCATCCGGCATTTTGTGAGTCATGTGCCGGGCGCGTTCACCAAGTTCAGCGGCACGATCACCGTGGACCGCGACAACCTCGAGGACAGCTCGGTTGTCGCGACGATCGACGTGGGCAGCGTCAGCACGAACAACGACCAGCGCAACAACCACTTGAAGTCCCCGGA
>CAYNLL010000648.1:0-1879 GCA_964398015.1 uncultured Opitutaceae bacterium
TTCCCTTTCTCAAGGGCGAGCTGTGCGGCGAATTGCGACTGAGCCGTCACCTTCAGCCCGAGCGGAATCGCAGAGATACAGATCTGCGAGCACTCGGCGTAAAGGTTGCGGCAAAAGCCCTGGAAATGGGCGCTCAGGTGCAGTACGAAACCTCGTAAGGTCTCGTCGAGAAACATCGGGTTTGGCGGCACAAGGGCGACGACCGCAGCGCAATGAGCGTCCACCTCGGACAAGCGAAGCATGCGGTCAGTATGCCAGACGGATAAGGCTACGGAAGGCACGAAGGGGCCTCGAACAGTTGAGAATCTGTTCCGAATCTCTTTGCGGCCGTGAGCTTGGGGGGTGGAGCGTGCGACGCAATATGTGCCTCGTCCAGGCATAGGCCCTGGGCTATTGAATCCCGTCCCGTTGGGACTCAAAAACATCGGCCGAAGCCCAAGCCTCAGCGGCCCCACACACGGGCCGCACCGAATCAGGCATTCCCTCCGAGTTCTTCCTGGAGTTCGAGCCAGCGTTCCTCGGCCTGCGCCAATGGCCCGGCCAGGGCAGCGAGTTCATTGTGCAAGCGGAGGGCCTCGGCTGCGTTGGTCGACTCCATCAGCTTTGCATTGAGCGATCGCTTCTGCTCGTCGAGTTGGGCGATCGTTTTCTCGATCGACTTCAGCTCCTTCCGTGCTTCTTTGTCGCTCTTGCGTGGCTGTCGCGGCGCTGCCCGGGGCGGCTTGGCGATGTCGGCCGGGAGCTTGGCCCGCTCGGATGCCAGCTCCCGCTCTCCGGCTTCGATCTCCTTGTTGACCATGTAGAGGTACGAATCGTAATCGCCATTGTAATTCGTCACTCGACCGTCCCGCACTTCGATGATGCAGCTCGCGACCCGCTTCATGAAGTGCCGGTCGTGGCTGGTGAAGACGACGGTCCCCTGATACTCCAGCAGGGCCTCGGCCAGCGCCTCGACCGTATCCACATCCAGGTGGTTACCCGGTTCGTCGAGGATCAGCACGTTGTAATCGCTCAGCAAAAGCCCCGCCAGACACAGCCGGGCCCGTTCTCCACCGGAGAGGACCGAGACCGGCTTCTTGACGTGCGACCCCCGGAACAGCATCGACCCCGCCACAGCGAGGATTTCCTGCTCCTTCTTCCCGAACGCGGCCTCCTCGCGGAGGTAGTCGATCACCGTCTGGTTTTCGGTGAGGCTGGTGTAGACGTGCTGGGCATACACGCCGATCTTGCACCCATGCCCCCACTTCACCTCACCGGCCAGCGGCTTGAGGGAATTCACGATCGTCCGGAGGAACGTCGTCTTCCCCTGGCCGTTGTCCCCGACGATCGCGGCCCGCGATCCGTGGTCGATCTCCAGCCCAACATCCGACGCGATCTGCCGCTCCGGATAGCCGATCGCCAGGTCGCGGCAACGCAGCGCGATACCCTTCCGTGGCTCGACACGAGGAGCGCGGATCTCGGCGGTGGGCTCGTCGCTGGCGATCTCGGTCAGTTCCAGCTTTTCGAGCTGCTTGCTCTTCGACTGTGCCAGCGCGGCCGTACTGGCCCGGGCCTTGTTCCGGGCGATGAAGTCTTCGAGGTGCCGCCGCTTGGCCTGGATCGCAGCGTTCGATCGCTCCTCGTGGAGTTTCTTCTCGCGCTCGAACTCCAGGTAGGCATCGACTTTACCGGGGAACGCGGTCAACTTCCCACGCGACAGGCCGAGTGTGTGGGTACACGTTGCCGCGAGGAACGCCCGGTCGTGGGAGACGATCAGGCACGCCGCGCGGTAGTTTTTGAGGAAGTGTTCGAGAAGGATCTGAGTGCGCAGGTCGAGGAAGTTCGTCGGCTCGTCGAGCATCAGGAGGTTCGGCTCGTGCAGGAGAAGCGCAGCCAATTT